>JAJECB010000082.1 GCA_022822245.1 Gammaproteobacteria bacterium | reverse complement strand
CTCGGACGACATCGCCCTCTGGGCGCTGCCGGGCCGCCGGCTCGACGAGTACTGCGACCAGATCGCCGCGTTCGCCGAAGCCAACCGGACCCTCGCCGCGTTCCACGAGCGCCGACGCCAGGACGTCGAGTCCGGAGAGCGCCCCACCGTCCGCGAATCTCTCGCGCGGCTCGGCTGACCGCTCCGCCGTCCCTTTCCATGGCACCGAGGATCCGGCCCGCAAGAAGCGAGGGCTGTCGCGAGCGGAGTTCCACCCCGGGGGCGACGGCCCGGCGCTTCAAGGTGTGGCGGACGCGCGTCGGCCGTGTACACCCCTCTCACAGCTTCGGGGGCACGGACGAACCGTGGTTGGACGATGTCAGCGAACCCATTGCCGCACCGCCCGCGCAGGCACCACCGGAAGATCTCGTAAAGCGGATCTATCATCCGACTTATCTGCTAATATTCGCAGAATCTGACAAAATCATCGGACAAAATAGATGCTTGTCGAGTTTTCGGTCGAGAACTTCCGATCGATCAAGGACGAGGCCCGACTCAGCCTGGTAGCCGGTCCCGGCAAGGAACACCGGGAGACCCACCTCGTGACGCCGGAGCTGAACGAGGGCGTGCGTTCCGTCCCGCTCGTGCGTTCCGCCGCGATCTACGGCGCGAACGCGGCCGGCAAGACCAACCTCGTGCGGGCTCTTCAAGCGATGCAGCACATCGTGACCCGGTCCGACCGCGAGCTCCAGGATCTGCCGGTTGCGCCGTTCCAGTTCGATCCGGAAAGCGAAGAGCAGCCGACAACGTTCGAGGTAATCGCGATCGCAAACCGCATGAGGTTTCAGTACGGATTCTCCGTGCGCCGCGACCTCGTGACGAAGGAGTGGCTCTACACGTGGCCGCGAGGACGAATTCAATTCTGGTTCGAGCGCAACACCGATGCAAAGACCGGGGCGGTCAGTTGCAAGTTCGGCGACAAGCTCGCGGGAGACAAGGAAGTCTGGCGACGGGCAACGCGCCCGAACGCGTTGCTCCTTTCCACCGCCGTTACCCTGAACAGCGAGCAGTTGAAGCCCATCTTCGATTGGTTCCACGACAACCTTCACATTGCCGGAGTTGGCGGATGGGCCAGTTTTTTCTCCGTTGAGTGGTGCAACGGGGACCGAAGGGCCGAGGTCGTGCGATTCCTTCGTTCGGCCGATTTGGCGATTGCCGACGTGCGAGTCATCCTCAAGGAGTTTTCACCCGAAATGCTCCCGGAAGACCTGCCTTCGGAGCTGAAGCAACAGGTACAGGAGAATCTGTCCGGAGCCAGGGTTCCGGAGGTGTGGGTGAGCCACGACACGAGTGCCGGCCGGTCCGTCGAGCTGGATCTGGATGACGAGTCGGATGGAACCCAGAAGATGTTCGCGCTCGCCGCTCCGTGGCTGGACACCCTCGCCAACGGGCACGTCATCGTGTTCGACGAGCTGCACGACAACCTGCATCCGGCACTGGTGCGGTTCCTCGTGGATCGATTTCACGACCCCGAGGCGAATTCGAAGGGTGCGCAACTCGTGTTCACCACCCACGACACTTCCATCCTGAGCCAGGACGTCTTCCGGCGCGATCAGGTTTGGTTCTGTGAGCGAAACTCCCGCCATGAGACGCGGGTCTTCCCGCTGACGGACTTCCGCCCTCGCCGCGGAATTGAGAACCTGGAGCGTTCCTATCTCTCCGGCCGGTACGGTGCGTTGCCCTACATTCGCCCCGCCACCGCCCGGTCCCGGGCGTGACCAATGCCCAAGCACCGGCTGCGGAAGCAGCTTGGAAGGAGCAGGCCGAGACGCGAACCATACGATCGGGTGCTGATCGTGTGCGAAGGCAAGCGCACGGAGCCTCTGTACTTCGAGGACCTCGCAGCCCATTTCCGGCTGAGCACGGCAAACGTCGTCATCACGGGCGAGGGTGCGGACCCTCGAACGGTGGTCCGAGTGGCGAAGAAACTGCGCCGTGACGAGGCCCGTCGGGGAGAGAAGTACGACCGGGTGTATTGCGTGTTCGACCGCGACGAGCACATGACTTTCGCCCAAGCCTGCGACGAGGCCCGCGCGGGCGGCATTCGTGTCGTCAGGTCCTGGCCCTGCTTCGAGTTCTGGCTTCGGCTTCACTTCGGCTTCTCGCGCCAGCCGTACTCGAGATTCGGAGGAAGGAGCGCGGCCCAACGCTGCGTGGACGAACTGCATGGCTGGCTGCCCGGGTACGAGAAAGGGGCGTCCGGGATCTTCCGCGCGCTCGAAGACCGTCTGGAATCGGCCATGGACAATGCCACCCGGGCGCTCGCCGACGCCAAGGCCACCGGGGAGTTCAACCCATCGACCGAGGTCCACGATCTGGTTGACTACCTGAGGAAGCTCAAGGCCGAACGGGAAGGAAACCGGAGCTGATGATCAGGATCGAGACGGACGTGCTCGTGGTCGGGGCGGGCGGGGCCGGCATGTACGCCGCCATCGCCGCCGCCCGGGCGGGCGCCCGCGTGCTCCTCGCCGACAAGAGCATGGTGGGGCGGGGCGGGGCCACGATCATGGCCCAGATGACGGTCGCGGCGGCCGTCGCCGAGCAGGGGCCGGACGACTGGACGCGGCACCTCGCCGACACCCTCGAGGCCGGCCGCGGCCTCGTCGACGAGCGCCTCGCCGCCCTCCTTTGCGAGGGGGCGGTCGAGTGCATCCGGGAGATGGACGAATGGAGGGTCGGGTGGGCGCGCGACGCGGAGGGCCGGATGTGCCAGGTCGGCGCCCCCGGGCACGAGGTGCCGCGCTGCGTCTACGTCGACTTCCTCAACACCGGCCCCGCCGTCGCGCAGTGCCTCCGCCGTCAGAGTGCCCGCACCCCCGGCATCACCAAGGCGAGCGGGCTCGTGGTGACGGACCTGGTGACGAACGACGGGGTCATCGCGGGCGCAGTCGGGTTCAGCCTGGAGGACGGCGCCGCCATCGCTATCGCGGCCCGCGCGGTCGTGCTCGCGACGGGCGGCCTCACCCGCCTCTACCGGCGGAACAGCGCATCAGCCAACATGACCGGCGAGGGCTACGCGCTCGCGCTCCGCGCCGGGGCGGAGCTCGTGGACATGGAGTTCCCCCAGTTCTTTCCCATCGGGCACCTCGCCCCCCGCCTCGTCGGGATGGACCCCATCATGTGGGACCCGTTCCGGTACAAGCTCGGCGGCCGCCTCCTCAACGCGGCCGGGGAGGAGTTCGTCCACCGCTACGGGGGCGAGGACGAGGGACGCTACGTCACGACGCGCGACATCATCTCGTACGGGATCACGAAGGAGGCGGAAGTGGGCCGGGCGACGCCGGGCGGCGGCGTGTTCCTGAGCTTCGAGCACCTCGGCGAACGCGAGCTCCGCGAGGCGTTCGGGCCGGTCATCGACCGCCTCGCCGCGAACGGCATCGACCTCACCCGGCTTCCGGTCGAGGTCTCGCCCATCGCCCACTACCACATGGGCGGGGTGCGGGTGGACGAGGAGATGGCAACCCGCGTCCCCGGGCTCTACGCGGCGGGCGAGGCGGTGGGCGGCGCGAGCGGGGCCAACCGGCTCTCCGGCAACGCGATCCCCGAAGCCCTCGTCTTCGGCGAGACGGCCGGCCGGCACGCGGCGCGATTCGCGGACGAAAAAGCCGGCGGCGCCTGGTCGCGCGAAGCCGCCCGCCCCCACCTCGAACTCCTCGCCGCGAACGGCGGCCACGGTGTCGGGCGGCGGCCGGGCGCCGCGACCGGGCACAACACGGGCGCCGCCCTCGGCGAGCTCCGCGCGGAGCTCGCGGACCTCATGTGGGAGAACGTGGGGGTGCTCCGCACCGGTGCGGGGCTCTCCACTGCCCTCGAACGCATCCGCGGCCTCGCGCGGCAACTCGAGGAGATCCCCGTACCCGGCGAGGGGCCCTACAACCTCGCCCGCCAGGACTGGTTCGACCTCCGCGGCGGGCTCATGACCGCGGAGTCGGTCGCGCTCGCCGCCCTCCGCCGCACCGAGAGCCGCGGCGCGCACCAGCGCGAGGACCACCCGGAGATGGATCCGGAGCAGGCCCGGAACCAGGTCGTCCGGCTCGACTCCGACGGCCGGCTCGCCTGCGATTGGATGCACCGGGCGGCGTGACTCGGGCAGAATCGGCCTCATGAACGACACCGCCCCCATCACCATCCAGCGCGGTGCGGCCGGCGAAGCGCCCCGCACCGTGACCTACACCGTACCGTGGCGCGAGGGCATGTCGGTGCTCGACGCGGTCCTCTGGATCCGGACCCGCGTCGACGCCTCGCTCGCGGTCCGCTACTCGTGCACCAACGCCAACGCCTGCAAGGAATGCGTGGTATCCGTCGACGGCAAGACCGCCTACGCCTGCACCGCGCGCCTCCCCCGGACCGGCGTCACTGTCGCCCCGCTCCCCAACAAGCCCCTCCTCCGCGACCTCGTGACCGACCTCGTCCCCCCGAAGGAACGCACCGCCACCCGCCCCATCCTTCGTGAGGCGGCGGGAATGTGGAAGGAGCGTGCCGACCTCCCCGACTACCAGGCCCTGCGGAAAGAGTGGGAGAGAGGCTGATCGCGTAGACCCGCCCGCATGCGGGGCGTCAACAGTGCCGGAACCAAGGCCCCTCGCCCCGGCCGCGTGCGTACTGCGGGGATCAGGGCTCCAACCAGCAGGGGAGCGGGTCGCCCGGCGCCGGGGTCGCGTGGAAGACTCCGCGGGCGATGGCGCGTGCAAGGCAGAGAGACGCGGCGTGGCCGATGGCGAGGAGGTCCGCGTCTCCCGCCGGAGGAGGTCCGGCGCCGTTCGCCGCGGCGAACACGAGGTCGCCGTCGAGGGGGGTGTGCGACGGGACCACCGCCCGCGCGATCCCGTCGTGGGCCGCGATCGCCATTCGTTGCGCCTGAGCTTGCGTCAGCTTCGCGTTCGTCGCGACGACGGCGATGGTGGTGTTCGCCCCGGACACGCGAGCATCGTGCTTCCCGGCGAAGGTCGCTTCGACGGCGGGCGCTCGGTCGGGGAGCCCCGCTCCCCCGAACTCGTCGCCGATCTCGAACGGGGCGGCCCAGAACTGCCGGCTCTCCGGCACCGTCACCGAGCCCACCGGGTTGGCGGCGACGAGGGCGCCGACGGAAATGCCGTTCCCGAGGTCGAGGGACGCCGAGCCGAGGCCGCCCTTGAGATTGGCGGTGGTCGCTCCCGCTCCCGCGCCCGCCGTGCCGAGCGCGAAGTCCCGCCCCGCGGCCTTGAACGCCCGCCGGCCGAGACCCCGGTACGGGTTCTCCGTCCAGTCCTTGTCGCCGCCGTTCAGGAGGTCGAAGAGGATCGCGGCGGGAACGATCGGGACCCGCACCGCCCCCACCGCGAAGCCCCGGCCGGCCGCCGACAGAGCATCCGCCACCCCCGACGCGGCGTCGAGTCCGAACGCCGAACCCCCCGAAAGGACGAGCCCGTCCACCCGCTCGACCAGCCGGTCCGGCGCGAGGAGATCCGTCTCCCGCGTACCCGGCGCGCCCCCCATGACATGCACCGCCGCGACGAACGGCTCCTCCGCGGTCAGCACGGTGGCTCCCGACTTGAGCCCCGCGTCCGCCGCGTTCCCGACGAGAAACCCCTCGACGTCACTAATCAGGTTTCGGGGTCCCAGCTTCATGCATTCCACCCCATGCCGCTTCGCCTCGCGCCCATGCTTGCAAGCCCTGCGCTCACGTTCAACGCTCCCAGCCCGGAAATTTCACCAACTTCCTGCTGCGGACGCCGATCCATGCGCTGTGACTGGCCGTACTCCCGCAAGCCGCTTCAACGTAGTGTCGACTACCTGCTGCGCTCCGCA
>JAJECB010000084.1 GCA_022822245.1 Gammaproteobacteria bacterium | reverse complement strand
GATCAAGGAGTACGAGCGCACCTCGACGACGGTGGTCAACGCCTACATCCTGCCGATCGTGTCGCGGTACCTCGCGAGCCTCGACGAGAACTTCGAAGCCATGGGCATCGACGCGCCGGTGCTGCTGATGCAGTCCAACGGCGGTCTCACGCCTGCCGCCGAGGCGGCCCGCAAGCCGGTCAACATCGTCGAGTCGGGTCCGGCCGGCGGGGTCGTCGGGGCCTGGTCGGTGGCCCGGGAAACCGGACACGCGGACGTCGTCAGCTTCGACATGGGCGGCACGACGGCCAAGGCCTCGCTCATCGAGAACGGGGCGTACACGCGCTCCCAGGAGTACTCGGTCGGCGGCGGGATCATGCTGGGCTCGCGGCTGCTGACCGGCGCGGGCTACCTGTTGAAGGTGCCGGCCATCGACCTCGCCGAAGTGGGGGCGGGCGGTGGGTCGCTGGTCTGGATCGACGCCGCCGGGAGCTTGCGGATCGGGCCGGAGAGCGCGGGTGCGGACCCGGGGCCGGTCTGTTACGACGCGGGTGGCGAACGGCCGACGGTGACCGACGCGAACGTGATCCTCGGGTACCTGAACCCGGATTACCTCTGCGGTGGCGAGGTGAGGCTGAACGCCGGGAGGGCCCGGGAGGTGTTCCGGCGAACTGTCGCCGAGCCGCTCGGTCTCGAGCTCGCGCATGCCGCCTACGGCGCGCGGCAGATCGCCGTCTCCAACATGATCCGGGCCATCCGGGCCGTCTCGACGGAGCGCGGCCGCGACCCGCGCCGGGCGGTGATGCTGGCCTTCGGCGGCAGCGGGGCGCTGTTCGCGGTCGACATGGCCGAGGCGCTCGACATGACGCGGATCGTGGTGCCCCCCCATGCGGGGCTCTTCTCGGCGTTCGGGCTCCTCTACGCCGACATCGAGCACCACTACGCGCGCACGGTCCAGACGCTGCTCTCGGACGCCGATCCCGCGGCGCTCGCGAGAACCTTCGACGAGCTCGAGGCGAAGGCGCGGCAGCAGCTCGCGGCCGACGGCTTCGAGGCCGGCGAGATGTTCTGCGAGCGTCTGGCGAGCCTTCACTACCAGGGCCAGATCTTCGAGCTGACCGTGCCGCTCCCGGACGGGCCGCTGGACACGGCGGCGCTCCGGAAGCTCGAGGCCGCGTTCGGTGACGAGCACGAGACCACCTACGGTCACCGCGCGGGCTCGGACGAGCCGGTGGAGCTGGTCAATGCTCACGTCGTCGGGAAGGGGGCGCCGCGGGGACGCCGGCCCCACGGCGGCTACGTCGCGCCGGACCGGGCCATCGACCTCCCGCCACCGCGCGAGGCGTACTTCGGGCCGGGGACGGAATGGCTTCGGACGCCGCTCCTCGCGCGCGCCGGCCTGAAGGACGGCGCCCGGGGTCCGTGCATCGTCGAGGAGTACGACTCGACCTGCCTGGTCCCCCCCGGCGCCAGCGCGAAGCTCGACGCGAGCGGCAATATCGTGATCGACCTCGCGGTCCGATAGCCCGCCGGCCTCCGGTTGGCGGTCAGGAAGCCGGGTTCGCCAGGAGGGAGGTCAGCTCCCGGATGTCGGGGAGGGTTTCGAGGCGCCCGACCGTCTCGATCACGTCCTCCGTCCGGTCCGCGGGGAAACCGGCGTACTCGGCGCAAAGGCGGAACTTCGCGGCCACCTCCTCGTCGGTCATGGGGTTCGCCTTGCTGCCCTTGCCGTAGTCGATCCGCCCGCCGACCCGGCGCCCGTCGTCGAGCTCGATCTCGACGGACGAGGTGACCAGGGTGAAGTCGCCTTCGCGCACCTCGTCCTCGGTAAACGGGGTGTACTCCACCCGCCCGATGAGATCCTGCACGTCGGGCCGGGCGACGAAGTCGTCGGCGATGTGCTGGAGGCCGAGGTTGCGCTCCAGGAGCAGGGTCGCGAGACAGAACTCGAGGCTGAACTTGGACTCAAGGGCCCGCGTGGGGTGATGGTGGAACAGGGTCCGGTACGTTCCTTCGCGGGTCTTCACCCGGACCCGGGCGACTTCGTCCGGACGCACGTCGTGCTCCTTGACGAGCTCCAGCATCCGGGTCATGGCCGGATGGCCGAGGCTCCCGGTGGGGAAGGGCTTGAGCCAGATCCCCCGGTCGGCGAAGCACCAGGGATCGCCGAGGGCGAGAATGGGCCCTTCCTGGTACCCGCCGCCCTCGAGCTGGAAGTAGCCTCCCTCGTCCTCCAGCACCGTCTCCGCGGCGGTGAATCCCATGGCCGCGAGATCGGCCGCGAACACGCCGGACTCGGCGGCGCGGCCCGCGTGCCAGCCCTTGACCATGGTGCCGAGCTGGACCGTGAGTCCGGCGGCGGAGTCGCAGGCGATCCCGAGCGTTCTCCGGACGGTCCGGGAGTCGAGCCGGCGCAGGTTCGCGACCCCCGCCGCGGCTCCGACCTGGCCGCAGGTGCCGGTGGTGTGGAGCGAGTTGTCGATGTCCACCGCATCGGTCGCGTCGAAGACCTTGCAGGCCACTTCGATGCCGAGCAGGCAGGCGGCGAGGGTGTCCGCGCCCGAGGAATGGTGCTCCTCCGCGGCGGCCAGCACCGCCGCGAGGGCCGGGCCGGTCGCATGGACCCCCATGCGGCCCCGGTAGCGGGCGCGCGGTCCATCCGGTACCGACTGGTACGTGTCGTCGAAGTCGTCGGCGTGCATGGCGGTGCCG
>JAJECB010000272.1 GCA_022822245.1 Gammaproteobacteria bacterium | reverse complement strand
TCGAGAACCGCGAAACCGACTCCGTGGTCGAGCGTTTCGCGAACCCTGGCCATGAAGCGGCGGCACGCATCGAGCGCGTAGTCCCGCGGGTCGAGCGCGCTCGTCTCCATCGGATGGGCGCGAAGGGTCCGGCCGAGCTCTTCGATCTCGGCGAGCGCGGCGGGCGGAATCGGCATCCGCCAATCGTCCTCCGAGACATCGTTCCGCTCCCAGACCCCGGGACCGGTCAATGGTGCCTCGCAGGTCTTCGGGGCCGATCCCGGGTTCCTCATCACCCGAACAGCGCGGCGCAGCGCACCTCGATGCTCCAGCGGTCCGGCGCGTCGGGAGGGGTCGCGGGGTCCTCGAAGGCGCTGTGGAAGCTGAAGGTGCAGGGCCCGCCGCCGCCGCTGTCCGAATCGGCCCTCGCGCCCCGGGAGCGGGCCAGCTCGCCCGCCGAGTCCCACTGCTTGATGAGCAGCGCCTCGTCGCGGGTCATGGCGGACCAGTAGACCCAGCGGTGGCGCGCATCGTGCTTCGCGAAGTAGTTCTCGCCGATGCGATCCGCGTAGTGGATCTCGAACACGACGAGCTCTTCCGGGCGCACGCTCGCCGCGTCGCAAAGGGCAAGCGGCCGGGTCGCCACCGGTTCGGGGGCGATGTTGCGCCAGACGTTGACGATCGCGAAGCGCCCGCCCTCGATCGCCCGTTCGACCGCCTCGGCGTCGAGAAGCGTCTCGCCCTCGGCGAGCGCCGTGCGATAGGTGTCGTTCAGGGTCGGGACGCGCGCCAGGTCGCGCAGCCGCTGGGGGGCGCTCGTCAGGGTGTAGTCGCCATGCACGAGATGCGCCGGTCCCTGCACCTCCTGGCCGCCGGCGATGCGAAGCTTCCCCGACTTCCCGGTGGCGGAGCGGACATTGTGATCGAAGGCCGCGACGGCGACCGCGCCGGTCGCCGCACGGACGACCCGCGCGCAGTCGGGATAGTAGGCGCGCACGACCGCCTCATGCTCGAGGAAATCGAGGTCGGGGTCCGCCATCGGCCGCTCCAGCAGCTCGAATCCGTTGGCGGCGAGGGTCGGCCGCTCGGAGGCACCGAGCCCGCGGGCATCGAGGATTGCCATCTCGCGATCCTCGAGATCGACGCCGACCCGGCCGCTGTCGCTCCCGTCGCGGTCGCGCCGGGTCAACACCTTGCCGTTCCGGTAGAGCGACGATTCCGCCGAAGGCCGCAGATAGCGGAAGGTGCCGAGGCGAACGCCGTCCGGGTTCGGTTCCATGTCTAGCGAGGCTGCCTCTCAGACCGACGGGACATGTTCGAAGCCATCGAATTCCTCCGAACCGCAGCATGCCATACCGGTAGCAGCCTCGTACCTCTCATGCCGGAAACGCGCTTCGAAAATTTGACTCACCTGTCAATTTCCGGGTCGTTCAAGGTGTCTGGCTGCGTCATGCTGGCGATCCGCGGTCCTCGAAAGCGATTCCGTGTCATCCGGCGAGGCATGCCGCTCCTTCCGGCCGACCGGCCTCCACCGGCCGGTCCGCGGGGAATGTTAGTCCAAAGCGGAGCGCCGGCACGAGGGTATGATGCGTCCGCAACGGGGTCGGGTCCGGCGGAGTCCATTCCGGTGGTTTCGGCGCCCCGGAACCCAAGAAGGGACCGCGCATGTCGAACCGCAATCGAAAGATCCTCGTGACCGGGGCCGCGGGCCAGGTCGGCACGGAACTGGTCCCGGCCCTTCGCAGGCGGTACGGGCCCGAGAACGTCATCGCGGCGGCGCACCGGACGCTGCCCGACGAGTCGTTCCGGAACGCAGGCCCGTTCGTGACGATCGACGCCACGGACGAGGACGCCCTGCGAGGGCTCGTCCGCGCTCACGACATCGGCGCCATCTACCACCTGGCGACGCTTCTCTCCGCCGACGGCGAGAGGAACCCCGAGCGGGCCTGGCGCGTCAACCTCGGCAGTCTCAAGAACGTCCTCGACCTCGGCGTCGAGTTCGAGATGAGCCAGGTCTTCTGGCCGAGCTCCATCGCCGTGTTCGGACCCACCACTCCATTGGTCCATACGCCGCAGCGCACCGTCCTCGAGCCCACGACGATGTACGGCGTCACCAAGGTGGCGGGCGAGAACCTGTGCCACTACTACTGGGCCAGGCACGGCCTCGACGTCCGCGGGCTCCGCTATCCGGGCCTCGTGAGCTACGAAGCGTTCTCCGGAGGCGGAACGACCGACTACTCGGTTGAGATCTTCACCGCGGCCGTCACTCGGGGGCACTACACCTGTTTCGTCGATGCGGCCACCGTGCTGCCCCTGATGTACATGGACGACGCCATCCGGGCGACGATGGAGCTCATGGCGGCGGACTCGTCGCGAATCACGGTGCGGACCAGCTACAACGTCTCGGCACTGAGTTTCACGGCCGGCGAGCTGGCCGCGACAGTCGCCGAACGGGTCGACGGATTCACCTGTGACTTCGAGCCCGACTTCCGCCAGGCGATTGCCGATTCCTGGCCCGATTCCATGGACGACTCGGTGGCCCGCGAGGATTGGGGATGGAAGCCGGAGTACGACCTCTCCGCGCTGGTCGAGACGATGCTGAACGGAGTGCGGGAAAAGCTCGCACGCCGCTGAAGCCGTCTTCGCGGCGGGGCCCCGAAAATGGGGTCAGAGTGGATTCTTCCGCTTCTCGGCCGGCTCCCGCCACCGCGCCGGAAAAATCCACTCTGACCCCGTTTTCCCCGGCCGGGCTCCGGTTCAGTGATGGACGCGCGGGCCGCGCTCCGAGGACCAGGAGGTATGCTCGACGACGAGGCCCTTGCGCACCCGCTTGCCGACGAACAGGGCCGCCTGGTGAAACGCCTGCTCCGCCTCTTTCGCGCACCACTCCCAGTCGGCGGGGCTCCCCGACGCGCGCGTCCACCAGTGCCCCACGACGTAGGTCGCGCCGATCTTCAACTCCACCGTCCAGTCGTGCCACAACGCCTCGGGGTCGGAATCCTCCGCGTACTCCTGCTCGACGTAGCGACTGAAGTTCCCGCCGTTGTCGTCCGGGGCGACGATGTCGACGACCGCGAGCTCGGGATTGATGCAGGACTCCGTTCCGGTATGGACCGAGAACGCGGTGGCGAAGACGGTATCGATGACCGAAGCCGCGGTCACCGTGACGGTGAGGGGAATGTCCCAGTCCGGCTCGTAGGACGCGTCTTCCGCTTCATGTTTCATGGCCGCACCCGGTGGGAGTGGGAGTCAGCTCGAGCGAGACGCGCGCGGCCAGCGCGGCCCGGTCCGGCGGCGCGAGGTCGGGCGCTCGTTCTTCGGCCGAGCCTCGACGCCCAGGATGGGTGCGAGCTCCGCAAGCGCGCGCCGGTAGACGAAGCGCTTGAAGAACACCACCTCCCGGGCCGGCTCCCAGTACTCCACCCACCGCCAGCGGTCGAACTCCGGCCTGGAGTGGGCGTCGATACGGATCGCGCTGTCGTCCGACAGCAGGCGGAGGAGGAACCAGCGCTGCTTCTGCCCGATGCACACGGGGTGCCGGTCGCGGCGCAGGAAGTGCCGGGGAATGTCGTAGCGGAGCCACCCGGTCGTCGCACCCAGCACCTCGACGGACTCCGGCGCGAGCCCGAGCTCCTCGTGGAGCTCGCGGAACACCGCCTCCTCGGGCGCCTCACCGTGGTGAATACCACCCTGCGGAAACTGCCACGCGTCCCTTCGCCCGATCCGCCGCGCCCACACAACTTGGCGCCGCTGGTTGGACACGACCATGCCAACGCCCGGCCGGTAGCCGTCTGGATCGATCACGGGAGTCGCCTCTCGGGTGGCAATTCATTGTTTCACGACCGGCCGATCGCCGCAATCGACTTCAGCCCGCTCCCTGGCCCCCCCATGCCACGCACTGCCCTGCCCCCAGCGCACTTCTTTCCCGCGAGGTCAGGCGGCGAGCACCGCCTCGATGGCCCGCGACCGGACCTCCTCGACCTCGCCCGTGCCCTCGATTCGCGCGTAGTGAAGCTCGCCCCGCTCCGCGAGTCCCCGGTAGTAGTCGACGAGAGGCTCGGTCTGTTCGCGGTAGACCGCAAGACGGGTACGCACGGTCTCCTCCCGGTCGTCGTCGCGCTGAATGAGCTCGTCGCCCGTCTCGTCGTCGCGCCCCTCCACGCGCGGGGGGTTGTGGACCGCGTGGTAGACGCGCCCGGACGCGGGATGGACGCGCCGCCCGCTCATTCGCACCACGATCTCCTCGTCGTCCACCGCAATCTCGATCACGGTGTCGACGACGATTCCCGCATCGCGCAACGCTTCGGCCTGGGGGATGGTGCGCGGGAACCCGTCGAGCACGAAGCCTTCCGAACAGTCGGGGCGGTCGAGGCGCTCTCCTACCATCGCGACGATGAGGTCGTCCGGGACGAGCGCGCCCGAATCCATGATCCCCTTGGCCTTTCGTCCGAGCGCGGTTCCTTCGCGCACCGCCGCCCGGAGCATGTCGCCGCTCGAGACCTGGGGAATGCCGAAGTGTCGGGTGAGGAAGCCGGCCTGCGTGCCTTTGCCC
Source organism: Gammaproteobacteria bacterium (assembly GCA_022822245.1). Next base: position 2,633 of record JAJECB010000272.1, on the reverse strand, counting down.
GAGCCCGGACCGCCGAGTAGGATGATGCGCATGCGCGAGAGCTTGCCCTGAGGGACCAGCGGCGGATTATACGGGCCGGACGACCGACCCCGGGGAACGACGATGAAGCTGCACGCGGACGCCGGGGCGACCCGGATCACCTCCTACGGGGCGGGCTACTTCGCGATCGGCGAGCGGATCGTTCGCCACGGCATCATCATCAGCGCGGACGGCACGGTCACTCCCTGGCCGCCGGTGGTCCCGGACGATCTCGACGAGGAACACCTCCGGCAGATCGTCGCGCACGACCCCGAGGTGGTTCTCCTCGGGACCGGCGTCCGCCAGGCGTTTCCGGCGCCGGAGCTCCTTCTCCCCTTCGTGGAGGCCGGCCTCGGCGTCGAGGTCATGGACACGGCCGCGGCCTGCCGGACGTTCAACGTGCTTGCGGCGGAGAGCCGCGAGGTGGTCGCGGGCCTCCTTCCCATCCGATCGGGGAACGCCGTCGGAGCTTGATTCGGCCCGACCCTACGCTGCCTCCGCCCGACCCCACCCGGCTAGCTCCGCCGGGGGAGATACTTCAGCGGATTCAGCGGCTTTCCGTCCCGCCGGACCTCGAAGTGCAGCTTCACCCGCTCGGCGCCGGTGCTCCCCATCTCGGCGATCTTCTGACCCGCCCGAACCGCCTGTCCTTCCTTCACGAGCACCCGATCGTTGTGGGCGTAGGCGGTAAGGAGCCGCTCGCCGTGCTTGACGATGACGAGGCGCCCGTAGCCGACGAGGCCGCTCCCGGTATAGACCACCCGTCCGTCCCGCGCCGCCACCACCGGCTGCCCGCGCCGTCCGGCGATGTCGATCCCTCCGCGATGGCCCTTGCCGAAGCCCCGAATGAGCTGCCCCCGGGCGGGCCAGGTCCAGCCCCCGGCCGGAACCGGGGCCGCGGCCGAGGCCGCGGGACGCTTCGCGCCGGCCCCGGCCCCGGCCTTCGTTCCCTGCGCCCGCCCGGTCGAGCCCGAGGCCGGGGCGCCGCGCAGCGCGAGCCTCTGCCCCGGATGGATGACGTAGGGAGGACGGATGCGGTTCCAGCGCGCGATGGAACGGTAGTCGAGACCGTATCGCCAGGCGATGGACGAAAGGTTCTCCCCCCGGCGCACCACGTGCACGGCGGGCCGCTTGCCGCTCGGCCGCTCCGTGGCCGCCCTCGGCTCGCGCACCTCGGGCGCGGATGTACGGCCGCCCCACGGCCCCAACCCGCAGCCGCCGACGACCAGCACCACCAGGGCGCCGGCGAGAAGACGGGTCAGAAGTCCGCGTCGAACCCGAGTTTCCCGATCCACGACGAGATCGTACCGAGGGAGCTGTGCCGGGTGAGGTCGGCATGCAGAGGGGTCACGGAAACGAAGCCCTCCTCCACGGCGTGGAAGTCCGTGTCCGGAGCGTTGTCCCGGGCCGAGCCCGCTTCACCGAACCAGTAGATGGACTCGCCCGCCGGATCGCGGTCGCGCACTGCCGGACGGGAGCGGTGCCGGTGACCGAGCCGCGTCACCCTCACCCCTTCGATCCGATCCAGGGGCAGGTCCGGGACGTTCACGTTGAGGACCGTCCCCGGCGGGATGGAGCCATGGGAGAGCGCCCCGAGGAGCCTTTCCACCACCGCGGCTGCGGTCTCGTAGCAGTGCGGGTCCCTTCCGACCAGGGAAACCGCGATTGCCGGGAGGCCGAGGTGGCGGCCTTCGAGCGCCGCCGCCACCGTTCCCGAGTAGAGCACGTCGTCCCCGAGGTTCCCGCCCGCGTTGATCCCGGACACCACGAGGTCCGGCTCCGTGTCGAGCAGCCCGGTAAGCGCGAGGTGCACGCAGTCGGTCGGAGTCCCCTCGACCACGATGAACCCGTTCTCGCGCCGCTCCGCCCGGAGCGGGTTGCGAAGGGTGAGGGAATTGCTCGCGCCGCTCCGGTCCCGGTCGGGGGCGGCTACCGTCACCTCCCACCGACTCGAGAGGATCCGCCACAGGCACAGGAGCCCCGGCGCCCGGTAACCATCGTCATTGCTGAGGAGGATGCGCATCGGTTACCGCCACCATGCCGCGAGGACGCCACCCGCGACGTGGGCCGCGACGCCGACGTCCGGGCCGGCGCCCCCCGATCTCGGATGGCGGCGGAAGCCCAGCCTGCCCCCGCCGCGAAGAACGGGATTAGAACGAGGAGAACGGCAATCCGTGAGACGCCCCGCCCATGAACAGGAGCATGGGTATCGAGAGCATCGTGTTCGTACGCGATGCGAGCAGCGCTGTCCGGCGCGCACGGTTCTTTTCATCGTCCGATGCCGCAACGATGCCGAGCACCTTCTTCTGGTTGGGCCAGATGAGCACCCAGACGTTGAACAGCATGATCGTTCCGAGCCACGCACCCACTCCGATCACCTGACTGTCTCCCTGGAGGGTGAACGCATCCATGAAGCTCCAGGGTGAACTGGGATGCATCAGGTACAGGGCGCCCGAGATCCAGGTGACGACCGCCGCCCACCGGAACCACAGCAAAGCCCGTGGGGCGACGTACTTGTTGATGGCGGCCGGCCCGGGGCCGCCCTGATCCGCATTTGCCTCCGCGATGGCCGGCACTTGGACGAAGTTGAAGTAGTAGAGCAAGCCGATCCATGC
>JAJECB010000139.1 GCA_022822245.1 Gammaproteobacteria bacterium | reverse complement strand
CGCGAGATCGCCGCCGGCCTCGTGAGCGCCGTCGTCCTCCCGGAGCCCGCCGCCGCGCTCGAGATCGCGGTCCGCGCGGCACGGGGAGCCGGCCGGACCCGCGACGAGATCCACTTCCGGACTGCCCTCGACCCGCGCCTGGCCGATCCCGGCGCGAACCGGACGGCCACCTGGAGCCTCGTCCGCTCGCTCCCCGTCGAATCGCTCACCGAGGGGCTCCCGGGAGCGCCCGGCCGGCCGGGAGGAACGCTCGCCGGATGGCTCGAGCTCGGACGGCTCGCGCACGCGCATCGGGTCGACTTCCCCGCCTTCTCGACCGCGGTCCTGCGCTGGCGCACGCGTTACCCGGACCACCCGGCGGAAGCCTCCATCCTCCCCGGGCTCACCGACGGGATCCAGCGCAAGGGCGCGCCGCCGAGCCACGTGGCGCTCCTCCTTCCGCTCTCGGGGACGTTCGCGTCCGCCGCCACGGCGGTGCGCGACGGATTCCTCGCCGCCTGGTACGCCGAGGGGAGCCGGAACCGCCCCGTGGTCTCCGTCCACGACACGGGGGCCGGGGAGCCGGACGAAGTCTTTCGGAGGGCGATCGCGGAGGGCGCCGACTTCGTCGTCGGGCCACTCCGCAAGAACGCGATCGGCCGTGTCGCGGCCCTCGCGGACCGTGGCGCGCCGGTCCTTCTGTTGAACGCCCTCGACCGCGGCGCCGGCCCTCCGGCCGAGGGGCCCCCGCTCTACCAGTTCGCGCTCTCGCCCGAGGACGAAGCCCGCGCGGTCGCCTCTTTCGCGCACCGGAACGGCCACCGCCGGGCCGGGCTGCTCGTTCCGGAGACGGACTGGGGGGTGCGGGTCGCCGATGCGTTCACCGAGGCGTGGGAAGCGTCCGGAGCGACCGTCGTCGTCCGCGCCGCGTACCGGGGCGCCGCGGAGGATCTCGCACAGCCGGTCCGCGACCTGCTGGGCGTCGACACGAGCGAGGCGCGAGCCGGGCAGTTGCGGCGCGTCCTGCGGCGCTCCATCGCCCACGAGCCGTTTCCTCGCGGCGATCTCGACTTCGTCTTTCTTGCCGGGTTTCCGCGCGAGGCGCGCCTGCTCCGCCCCCAGATCATCTTCCTTCGCGCTCCCGACCTCCCGATCTACGCAACATCGCACGTGTTCGCGGGAATGCCCGAACCGCAGCACGACCTGGACCTCGACGGGGTCGTCTTCAACGACATGCCGTGGGTGCTCCGCCCCGCGTCGGACGAAGACGGGCTGCGCGAGCGAATCCTCGCCCTGTGGCCGGCCGCGAGCGAAGGGTTCATCCGGTACTACGCGTTCGGGGCGGATGCCTATCGGCTGCAGCGATGGATGTTCCGACTCGCCGACCGCCCGGGAGAGGCGGCCGTGACCGGACGGACCGGACGGCTGACGGTCGGGGCGGATGCGCGGGTGCGAATCGAGATGGCCTGGGCCCGGTTCCGGAACGGGGTCCCCGAACCGATCGCGGAATGAATGCGCGCGCCGATCGGACCCCGCGCGGGCGGTGGGCGGAGGAGGTCGCGGCCCGCCACCTCGCCGGGCACGGGCTTGTGTGCCGGGACCGGAACTTCCGCTCCCGGCACGGGGAGATCGACCTCGTCATGGAAGACGGCGAAGTGCTGGTCTTCGTCGAGGTCCGCTCGCGAGGCGGGTCGGGCTTCATGGACCCGGCGGAGAGTGTGGACCGGGCCAAGCGCCGGCGGATCGTGCGTACCGCGGACACCTGGCTCCGGACCCGCCGGCGCTCTCCCCTCCCCGCCTGCCGATTCGATGTCGTCGCGGTCACCGGCGAGCCGGATGCGCCCGACATCCGGTGGCTTCGGAGTGCCTTCGACACGTGATCCGTGCGATCATGGGACCTCCTGACCCATTCCGCCCGTTCCGCAAATGTCCAAACCTGCATTGACACTCGCGAGCGTCCTCGCGTCCGTCCTCGTCCTCGGAGGGTGCGGGGCACCGATAATCGTGGGCACCGCGGGGGTCGCCGGCTCCGGCACGGTCGCCGTGGACAAGCGCACCTTCGGCACGATGGTGGAGGACGAAGGCATCGAGTGGAAGGTCCGGGCCGCGATCAACAAGGCCGGTCTGAAGGAGGACGACCACCACAACGTCAAGGTCACGAGCTTCAACCGCATCGTTCTTCTGACCGGCCAGGTGCCCGACGAGGAGGCGAAGGGGAAGGCAGCGGACGAGGCGGGAGAGGTCGAGCAGGTCCGGGGAGTCCACAACGAGCTGGTGGTGGGGCCACCGACCAAGCTTTCCACACGGTCCGCGGACGCGGTCGTCACCGGCCGGGTCAAGGTTGCGGTGGCGGCGAGCGGGGACCTCAAGCCACCCGCGAACGTGAACAACAAGGTCGTCACCGAGGACGGCATCGTGTTCCTGATGGGCCTCGTGACCCGCGAGGAGGCCGAGGCAATCACCGCGGCCGCGCAATCGGTCCCGGGCGTGCGCCAGATCGTCCGTCTCTTCGAGTATCCGGAAGGCTGAGGCCGCCGCCCGGAGGCTCACCGCCCTCCGAATCCGAGGTGGAGTTCGGGTCAGCTCACCACCCGGAGCTTGGGACGCCCCTTCTTCGGGGGCGTGTCCGGGGGCGGCTCCTCCCCCTCCCCATCCCCTTCCTCCTCCGCGAGCGCGATGCCCTTGCCGTTCTCGCGGGCATAGACCGCGAGAACGCACCGGACGGGGACGTTGACGTCGAAGTGCCGCCCGCCGAACCGGGCCCCGAAGGCGATCGCCTCGTTGCCGAGGTCGAGGGCGCGCACCGACCGGGGCGAGATGCTGAGCACGATCCGGCCGTCCTTGACGTAGTTGTCCGGGACCTCGACGTCTTCCCCTTCCACGTTGACCAGCAGGTACGGGGTCAGCCCGTTGTCGACGATCCACTCGTAGATCGCCCGGATGAGGTAGGGACGGTTGGAGGTCAGCGCATTTCCTCTTCGAGCTCGGTCAGGCTCCGCTCGAACGCCTCGCGATCGAAGACCCGATCCGCGTAGGCGCGAAGGCCCCGGCTGCGGGGAGGAAGCTTGATCCCGTAGCGGGGCAGGCGCCACAGAATCGGCGCCAGGTAGCAGTCGACCAGCGAGTACTCGTCCGTCATGAAGAACCGGCTTCGGTTGAAGATCGGCGCGAGGGTGGTGAGGTGGTCGCGGAGCTGCGTGCGGGCGTGGTCCGCGTCGTCCGCCACGTCGCCCTCGATCGAGTCGGCGAGCCCGTAGATGTCCCGCTGTATCCGATAGCGGTACAGCCGGCTGGTTGCGCGGGTCACCGGGTCCACCGGCATCAGGGGTGGATGCGGGAACCGCTCGTCGAGGTACTCCATGATGATCTGGGGCTCGTACAGGACCAGGTCGCGATCCACGAGGGTCAGGATCGAATCGTAGGGGTTGAGCGTGTGCAGGTCCTCGGGACGGTCGTGATCGGAGACGAAATGGATCTCGACGTTGACCGCCTTCTCGGCGAGGACCACGCGCACCGCGTGGCTCGTCGGCTCCGCGGCCGCGGAGTAGAGCGACATGACGGCGCCCCGGCCGAGACGGGGACCGAAATCATCCGGTTCCACGGAACTTGAACGCCGCCGGTCGGACACTCCGGTCACACACCGGCCGCGGCCGGAAACTCCTCGCGAACCCCGGGCTCCCCCACCCCGCGCTCAGTGGACATCCTTCCAGTACTCCTTGTAGAGGAGCCGCGCGATCACGAAGAACACGAGCAGGAACAGCAGGACCCAACCGCCGATGACGTACCGATCGAGCTTGGCCGGCTCCCCGATATAAACCATGAAATTGACCAGATCGCGGACCACGCGGCGATACTCGGCCACGCTCATGCTTCCCGGCTCGACGAGCTCGAGCAGGTCTCCGGCCCCCTGCGGGGCGGCGTGTCCGTCCTCCCCGGCATTCTCCTTCCTCGCCTGCACCCCCTGGAGGCCAACGAGGGCGTGCGGCATCGCGACATCCGGGAACACGAGGTTGTTCGCCCCGAACGGACGGTTCTCGTCGCGATAGAAGGTCATGAGGTAGGTGTAGATCCAGTCCGGACCGCGCGCGCGCGCGGTCAGGGAGAGATCCGGCGGGATGACGCCGAACCAGGCGTTCGCATCCTCCGCCCCCAGGGTGGCGAGAATCGGCTCGCCCGGCTTGTCCGACGCGAGCATCAGGTTCGCCCGCACCTGCTCCTCGGTGAGCCCGAGATCGCGGCCCATGCGGCTGTACCGCACGAACTGGGCCGAGTGGCAACCCGCGCAGTAGTTGACGAACAGCTTCGCGCCGCGCTGCAGGGACGCGCGGTCCCCCAGCTCCACCTTGGCCTCGAGCAGGGAGATCTCCCCTCCCGCGGCCCGGGCTCCGCCCGCGAGGACGAGCGCGACGAGTCCGGCGATGCACGCGCCCCGTTTCATCCAGCTCATCGGTACACCACCCTCTCCGGCACCGGCCGCGGTTCGTTCAGACTGGTCACGATCGGTCCGATCACGAACACCACGTAGTACGCGAGCGGGATCAGCGCACTCCAGAGGATGAGCCCGACCTTGCCCGGGTCGAAGCGGATCATGTCCGCCGCGGCAATCAGGACCGCCAGAACGATGAACGTGTTCACGTGCACCGACGCACGGCGCTCGCGGCTGTACAGCCACAGAACGATGAAGAACGAGAAGTAGAGCTCGCCGAACCGGAGCCCGAGCTCGCCGAGAACCCGGGTCGGCGGCTGGGTGCCGAGATAGCCGAGGAACAGGAAGGTCAGCACGAACACCGCGATGAGGGCCGCGAACAGGGGGCCCCGATAGCGGATCGACTTCACCGGGTGGCGATCGAGCCACGGCAGGAAGAACAGCACGATGATCGAGGCGCCCATGGCGAGGACCCCGGTCAGCTTGTCCGGGATCGCCCGCAGGATGGCGTAGAAGGGGGTGAAGTACCACAGGGGGACGATGTGCTCGGGCGTCCGGAGCGGGTCGGCGCGCACGAAGTTGTCCTTCTCGAGGAACCACCCGCCGAACTCGGGCACGAAGAACACCACGATCGCGAACAGGAAGAGGAAGACGGTGACCCCCATCAGGTCCTTCACGGTGTAGTAGGGATGGAAGGGGATGCCGTCGCGGGGGTTTCCGTCCGGACCCTTGTTGCGCTTGATCTCGACCCCGTCCGGGTTGTTCGAGCCGACCTCGTGCAACGCGAGGATGTGCAGCACGACGACCCCGAGCAGGGCGAGGGGAAGGGCCACCACGTGAAGGGCGAAGAAGCGGTTCAGGGTGGCGTCGGAGACCACGTAGTCGCCGCGGATCCAGAGCGCGAGCGCCTCTCCGATCCCGAACGGGATGGCCCCGAACAGCGAGATGATCACCTGCGCGCCCCAGTAGGACATCTGCCCCCACGGCAGCAGGTAGCCCATGAACGCCTCGGCCATCAGGATGACGTAGATGAACATGCCGAGCAGCCAGATGAGCTCGCGGTTGCCCTTGTAGGAGCCGTAGATGAGGGCCCGGAACATGTGCAGGTACACGGCAATGAAGAAGAACGAGGCGCCGGCCGAGTGCATGTAGCGGATGAGCCAGCCCCACTCCACATCGCGCATGATGGACTCGACGGAGGCGAACGCCTCGGCGGCGGAAGGCTTGTAGTTCATCGTGAGCCAGATCCCGGTCACGATCTGGATGACGAGGATGACGAGCGCGATCGAGCCGAAGTAGTACCAGAAGTTGAAGTTCTTCGGCGCGTAGTAGCGGGAGACGTGCTCCTCCCAGAGACTGATGAGGGGGAAGCGCGCGTCGATCCATCCAATCAGGCGTCTCATGAGAGCGCGTCCTCCGCGCCGTGGTCGACGCCGATCTCGATCCGGTCGCCGTCAAGGTAGCGGTGCGGCGGCACCTCGAGGTTGGTGGGGGCGGGGACACCGGGATACACCCTGCCGGCGAGGTCGAACATGGACCCGTGACAGGGGCAGAAGAAGCCGCCCGGCCAGTCGTCTCCGAGGTTGTAGCGATCCGCGCCGGCCGCGACCACGTACTGCGGAGAGCAGCCGAGGTGGGTGCAGATCCCCACCAGGACGAGGTACTCGGGGTTGAGGGAGCGATACCGGTTGCGCGCGTACTCGGGTTGCTGGTCCGTCACCTCCGAGTCCGGATCGCGCAGGATCGGATCGAGCGCGGAGAGCGTGTCCAGCACCTCGGGGGTGCGGCGCACCACCCACACCGGCTTCCCGCGCCACAGCACGGTGATGAGCTGGCCCGGCTCCAGCTTGGAGACGTTGATCTGGACCGGGGCTCCGATCGCCCTTGTCCGCTCGCTCGGCTGCCACGCGCTGATGAACGGAACCGCGGTGAACCCGAGCCCCACGCCGCCCACTACGCTCGCGGTGGCCGTGAGAAAACGGCGTCTCCCGCCGCTGACGCCACCCATAGTCATGGTCCGGACCTTCTCCTCGCAGAAACCGGGGGTCGACGCCGGAAGACTCCGACCGTCTTGGCACGGGAGTGTCTCCAACATCCGCCGCGGGGGCGCCCGATGCTGGCGAGATATCCGCACCTGGGGGCCAATCTTATCATCCGTGCCCGGCCACGGGCGCCTGGCCCGGATATCTCACCAACTTCCTGCTGCGGACGCCGATCCATGCGCTGTGACTGGCCGTACTCCCGCAAGCCGCTTCAACGTAGTGTCGACTACCTGCTGCGCTCCGCAGTCCCTGCTTCGCTTGCAGGCCGGGCAATCCATCCAGGGATTGCCCGCTCGCCGGGACGAAGCGCC
>JAJECB010000121.1 GCA_022822245.1 Gammaproteobacteria bacterium | reverse complement strand
TGTCTCCCATAGCAGTTCGCGTCTACCTTGTAGAATGACCTTGCCTCAATTTCCGGGATTGGAAGCGTGCCGGTTCTTCTAGTAACGGGAGCCAGTCGTGGCATCGGCCTCGGCCTTGTCCAGTCCTTTGCGCGGGACGGTTGGCACGTCCATGCCTGCTGCCGTCGGCCTGAGAAGGCGCGGACGCTCCACGATATCGATGGCGAGATAAGAGTTCATCGCCTGGATGTGACGGACGGCCTGGCGGTTGCCGGCATCGGCCGGGAACTGGCCGATGAAGCCATCGACGTGCTGATCAACAATGCCGGGGTCTCCGCGCGCAGCAGCCTCGAGACCTCCACCCCCGAATCGTGGCGCGGCGACGTCGACGACAACCTGAACGGCGCCTACCACTGTACGAGCGCGGTGCTGCCGGCGATGAAGGAGAAGGGCGGAGCTATCGTCAACATCGGCTCGGTCAACGGCCTCACCTCGCTCGGCGACCCCGCCTACAGCGCGGCCAAGGCCGGCCTCATCAGCTTTACCCGAGCGCTCGCCATGGAGTACGGCCGGTGCGGCATCCGGGCAAACGTCATCTGCCCGGGCACCGTGCGAACCCCGATTTGGCAAAGCCGGGCCGAGCGAAATCCCAAGATCCTGGCCGAGCTGGTCAAGTGGTATCCGCTGCAGCGCATCGCCGAGCCCGAGGACGTCGCGAGGGCGGCCGCGTTCCTCGCCTCCGGCGATGCGGCGGCCATCACCGGCGCCATCCTCCCGGTGGACTGCGGGCTGACGGCCGGGAACATCGTGATGTCGCGCGAGCTCACCCTCGAGACGTTCTGACCGTGGCTAGCGCGCATATCTCACCAACTTTCGTCGCGAGGGCGTCAAGATGCCGCTGTGACAAGGCGCACGGACCGAAAGACGCTGAAGGCGTAGCCGACACTACGTCGAAGCGGCTTGAGGGAGTACGCCTTGTCACAGCGAGCAGATTGGCGTCCGCAGCAGGAAGTTGGTGAGATATGCGCGCTAGCGACCGCCGAGCTCACCACCGGCCGGCGAGCGAGCGCCTTCGCGCCAGCAGATTCGCGCCCGCGGAACGGAAGGGGAGACCTCCCGATCGACCTTGTACCTTGTGAGGGGCATACCATGAACAGACTTCGCATCGGCGTGATCGGGCTCGGCTGGTTCGGCGAGGTGCACTGCGACGCGATCTCCGCCGTGCCTTCGCTCGAGCTCGCCGGCCTTTGCACGCGAACGGAATCCCGGCTCGCGGAGCTGGCCGGCAAATACGGGGTGAAGAACGCCTGCACGGACTATCACGAGCTGCTGGCGGATCCCGAGATCGACGCGGTGAGCGTCGTCACCATGTGGGACCAGCACACGGAGCCGACGCTCGCCGCGCTCGAGGCCGGGAAGCACGTGTTCCTCGAGAAGCCGATGGCCCACACGGTGGCCGACTGCCGCCGGATCTGCGACGCGGCCGCGAAGGCGCCCGGCTATCTCATGGTCGGCCACATCTGCCGCTTCAATCCCCGCTACGCGACGGCCCGGCAGCAGATCGCGGAGGGCAATATCGGCAAGGTGCTGTGCCTGAGCTCCCGGCGCAACATCCCGGCCGCCTGGACGCCGGAGATCCTCGGCAAGATCGGCCCGATCATCGGCGACGCGATCCACGACACGGATCTGATGCTCTGGTTCACCGGGGCGCGCGTGGTCAGCGCCTACGCCCAGACCGTGGACCTCCGCGGGCTCAAGTACCCCGACATCGGCCAGACCATGTACCGCTTCGACAACGGCGCGACGGCGACCCTGGAGACGGTGTGGTGCATGCCGGAGAAGACGCCGTTCGACATCGACGAGCGGATGAGCGTGATCGGCTCCGAGGGCCTCATCCACATCCAGGACACCTTCCCCAACATCGGCATCTGCACCAAGGACGGATTCCGGAGCCCCGACACCACGTACTGGCCGAACCTCCACGGTTCGACGGCGGGGGCGCTCCGCGAGGAGTTCAACTACTTCGCGGCCTGCTGCCTGAAGGGGGAGCCGCCCTCCATCATCACCCCCGAGGAATCGCTGGCCGCGGTCGAGGCGGCGCTCGCGGCGGAGGAGTCGGCCGCGAGCGGCGACGTGGTCCGGCTGTAGGCGGAGAAGCGGAAAAATAGGGAGGTCTGCCATGCACGCGACCCACGCCCATTGCCTGAACCATGTCGGGGTGTCGGTACCCGACATCGACGCCGCGATCGACTGGTACCGGCAGGTGTTCGGCTTCACCCTGATCGCGGAGCCCGCGCTCGTCGAGCGCGACGGCTCTCACTTCGGCTCGCTGGCTTCGGACATCTGCGGCCCGCGGTTCCGGGGAATGAAAATCGCCCACATGGTGACCGGTGACGGGGTCGGCTTCGAGCTGTTCCAGTTCCTCGAGCCCGGCCACGAACGGCGCGAGGACACCATGGAGTACTGGAAGAACGGCTTCTTCCACATCGCCATCACCCATCCGGACGTCGACGCCAAGGTGGACGAGGTCGTCGCGGCGGGCGGCACCCGGCGCTCGAAGGTCTGGGAGCTGTTCCCGGGCGAGGGCATCAAGGTCTGCTACTGCGAGGACCCCTACGGGAACGTGCTCGAGATCATCTCCCACCGCTACGAGCAGGTGCTGGCGAACCGGGGCTGACCCGGGGCGCGAGCCGCGGGTGGCGGGGGCGGACGGTGGGGCCACCGGGCGGACCCGCCGGCGGCTCGCCGCGGGGTTCTCGGCGCGACGGCCGGGGAGGGGCCGCGGCTACATCACCCGTTCGGCGATCCGCTCGAGGCGGGCGACGGTGCTCGCCTCGTCCTCCATCGGCAGGACGAAGAGGATACGGGTGACCCCCGCGTCCGCCCAGCGCGCGATCTCGGCCCGGTCGCGGCGGCAGCCGAAGAGGGTGATGTCGATGGTCGCGGGGTCGCGGCCGTGCTCGCGCCACCCCTCCTCCATGCGGCGGCGCCCCTCCTCGACCATCTCCGGGGTCGACCAGAGATAGCGCGGCATCCAGCCGTTCCCCCACTCCGCGGCCCGCCGCGCGGCGAGCGCAAGCTCCCCCGCGATGAGGATCGGCGGGTGCGGGCGCTGCACCGGCTTGGGCTCGACGATGACCTCCGGGAACCGCACGTAGCGCCCGTCGAATGACGACACCTTGTCGGCCCAGCACGTCTTCATCGCACCCACGAACTCTCGCATCTGGGAGCCGCGCCGCTCCCAGTCCACGTTGAACACGTCCCCCTCCTCGCGCAGCCACCCCGAGCCGATCCCGAGCACGACCCGCCCGTGGGAGACCTGGTCGAGGGTCGCGATCGCCTTCGCCGCAAGCAGCGGCCGGCGCTCCAGGATGAGGCTGATCGAGGTGCCGAGCCGGATGCTCCGGGTGGCGCCCGCCGCCGCCGCGAGGCCGACGTAGGGGTCGACCATCATCCGGTACTCGTCAGGCAGGGGGCCGCCCCCCGGATACTCCGACTCGAAGCGCTCCGGGATCACCGGGTGCTCGGGGAGGAAGAGCGACTCGAAGCCGAGGGCCTCCACCCGCGCCGCGAGCCTTGGCAAGGGCATGGTGGTGCGGGTCGCGAACATCATGACGCCGAGCTTCGGGGGCTGGCTCATCTCGGGTCCTCCGAGCGGCAGGGTCGGTGGGTCGTCGGGGTCGCGGGACCGGAACCGGGACAGGCGGCGATCAGGCCGCGAGCAGGCTCTCGGCCCAGGTCTCGACCCGGGCGAGGGCGTCCTCTTCCGGGCTCACCCTGAGGACCTGGAGCACCCGGTCGACGCCGACATCCTCGAGGCGCCGGTGGGTCTCGCGGTCCGGATGCGAGCCGAACATCGTCACCCGGAACTTCGAGAAGTCACGCCCCGCCTCCCGGTAGAGCGACTCGATGCGCCGGCGCGTGGCTGCCACCTCCTCCGGGGTGACCCGCACGAAGCGGGGGATCCAGCCGTCCCCGTACTCCGCGATCCGCTCCGGAGCCCGCGCGAGCTCCCCCGCGACGAGGACTGGCGGGTGCGGGCGCTGTATCGGCTTCGGATCGCTCCACACCGGCGGGAAGTCGACGTACTCGCCGTGGAACTCCGCGAGCCCGTCGCGCCAGCAGGCCTTCATCGCGAGGACGTGCTCGCGGACATGGGCCCAGCGGCGCCGCCAGTGCACCCCGAGGATCTCGGCCTCCTCGCGCTGCCACCCCGCCCCCACCCCGAGCTCGAAGCGTCCGTTCGAGACGAGGTCGAGGGTCGCGACCTCCTTCGCGAGCACCAGGGGCTCGCGCTCCGCGGCGAGGACGATCCCGGTGCCGAGGCGGATGCGCTCGGTCGCCCCGGCTGCCGCCGCGAGGGTCACGAGGGGGTCCATGAGGTGGCCGTAGCTCGCCGGCATCTCGCCCCCGCCCGGGAAGGGCGAGGTGCGCTCGACCGGCATGATCGGATGGTCGGGCACCCACAGCGACTCGAACCCGAGCTCCTCGACCCGCCGGGCGAGGGTCACCACGTCCGCCGTATACGCGGTCGGCATGTAGAAGATGCCTACCTGCACGTCACCTCCTCCCGTCCCCGTCGCTTCCTGGTCACCGCCGTCACGCGCGCGCGTCCGCCGCTTCGCAGCACCGCGCTGCCGTTCGCTTCGATTCTATGGGCACGGCGGGGAGCATGCACGAGTCCGGGTCCCGGGCACGGCCCAACCGCCCTCCGCGGAGCGGGCGTGCCGGGCGGACGGGCGGTGGTGCAAAATGGCGCGCATCGTTCGATTGCCCCGGAGGCGCGAAGGCGAGATGAAGATCAGGTCGGTCACCGCGACGTGGCTCCACGTACCCATTCCGGAGGAGCGCCAGCACCGCAGCGACTTCGGGCAGACCGCGTCGTTCGACAGCACCCTCGTGCGGGTCGAGACCGAGAACGGTCTCGTCGGCCACGGAGAGGCGAAGGCGGCGGTCGGAAGCGCCGGCAACCAGCGTGCGCTCGCCGCCCTCGTCGAGCAGGACCTCGGCCCCATGATCGTCGGCGAGGATGCCCGGGACATCTCGCG
>JAJECB010000488.1 GCA_022822245.1 Gammaproteobacteria bacterium | reverse complement strand
CGGGATCTGGATGAATTGCTCGAGATCCCCCCGCCGCCGGTACTCCGTGAAGTCGGGGTGCCGGAGCAGGTTGTCGATGTGCTGTCCGCGGTCGTCCGGTTCCTGGAGGCCGATCAGTCGCTGCGCCGCGGTGTTGGACCAGCGGATTTGCTGGTTCGCGTCGAGAAGCACGACGCCGTCCGGCAACGCCTGCATGGACCGCTCGTGCTGCTCGACGCGTTCCGCCGCCTCTCGGGCCGCCTCGCGCGCCTCGCGCCGCGCCTGGTAGAGCCGGTGACTGCCTTCCGCCCAGAGTCCGAACGCATCGGGCGGCGGCCCGTCGAGGTCGCTGCCGAGCCACTTGAGCTGGCGCGCCGCGTTGCGAACGTTGAGGGCGGCGTAGAGAGCTCCCGCACCGGCCACCCACCAAAGGAGCCCACCGGCGTAGTACCCGGCCGCCGCCGCGGCGGCGAAAAGGCCGGCGATGATCCAGAGCTCGGCCAGCCAGGCGCGTCGCATGGCCGGTCAGCCGCCGTTCTCAGTCGGCAACCGAGAACCGGTAGCCGAAGCCGCGCACGGTCTGGATGTAGCCGTCCACCCCGTACGGCGCGAGCGCCTTTCGCACGCGTCGGATCTGCACGTCCACGGTGCGTTCCTCGATGAAGACGTCGTGGCCCCAGGCATTGTCGAGAAGCTGGGCGCGGCTGAAGACCCGGTCGGGATGGGACGCCAGGAAGTGAAGGAGGCGGAACTCGGTGGGGCCGAGCCCGACCTCCGCGCCGCGCGCGAGGACGCGGCAGCTCTCGCGATCGATCACGAGATCGCCGGCCTCGACCCGCTCCGCGCGGGTGTCCGCCGCCCGCCGGAGCAGGGCCCGGACCCGCGCCCGAAGCTCGCGCGGCGAGAACGGCTTGACCACGTAGTCGTCCGCCCCCGCGTCGAGCCCCCGGATCCGGTCTGGCTCCTCCGCCCGGGCGGTGACGAGGATGACGGGTACTTCGCGCTCGGTGGGATCTCCCTCCCGGCGCAGCCGCCGCAGGAACTCGTAGCCGCTCGCCCCCGGCAGCATCCAGTCGAGGAGCACGAGGTCCACCCGGGACGCCCGGAGCGACTTCCACGCGCTCGTCACGTCCTCCGCCTCGCGAACCTCGTACCCCGCCTCCCGGAGATTGCCGGCCACCATCTCCCGCATGACCGGCTCGTCCTCGACGACCAGAACGCTTGCAACCATGTCCGCGTATTCCCCTTCCCGACTACGCACGAAGCCCGGGTCGGAACCACCGGCCGCCCGGGAGCGCGGGACCCCCGCCCGCGGTGGTGGGCCGCAGGCCCTCGATGGTCCGCGCGGACCGGTTGCTCGCGCTCCCGGCAATCCCGTGGTTCCGGGAGGCTGATGGTTCCGGGAAGCGCCCGGGATCGGGCCGAGGAATGTGCGTAATCGGGTTCCCCTTCTCCCGGAGTCTTCGGCCGGGCTTGCCCGGAGCCGAGGCCCGGCGGTCAGATCTCGCTCTGCGCCTGGAGCTCCTTGTGCTCCAGGCTCGTGTGCCGGATGTCCTTTCCCTTGACGAGGAAGACGATGTACTCCCCGATGTTCTTCGCGTGGTCGGCGATCCGTTCGAGCGCCCGCGCGCACCAGATCATGTCGAGCACCTCGGAGATGCGCCGAGGGTCCTCCATCATGTAGGTCACGAGCTCGCGCATGCACGCGGCGTACTCGAGGTCGACCGTCTTGTCCTCGCGGGCGATGTCCACCGCCGCTTCGACGTCGAGGCGGGCGAACGCATCGAGGGCCTGGTGGACCATCTGCTGGACGTGCCGGCCGAGGTTGCGCACCCCCGCGTAGCGCATGCGCCTCGGAGCATTCCCCCCGAGCCGCACCGCGGTCCGTCCGATCTTCTCCGCCTCGTCGCCCATGCGCTCGAGGTCGGTGATCGTCTTGATGATCGCGATGACGAGCCTGAGATCGCTCGCCGCGGGCTGGCGGAGCGCGAGGATCCGCGTGCACTCCTCGTCGATCTGGACCTCGAGGCGGTTGATCTTGTAGTCGTCCCGGACCACCTGCTCCCCGATCTCGCTGTCGAACTCCGCGAGCGCGGCGAGCGCATTGGAGATCTGCTCCTCGACGACCCCACCCATCGCGAGCACCGAGGTGCGGACGTCTTCCAGCTCCTCGTCGTACTTCCGGGAGATGTGCCCGCCGGTCACCGACGGCCGTTCGGCATCCGTGACTGCCATGCGCTTTCTTCCTCTCCTCCTGGCTCTCGGCCCCCTGGCCCGCGCGCCCGGTGATGTGTTGTCGGGCTGCGCTTCGCCAATCCGATCTGCGATCCGTGTTCCGTCCTGTCCGGTTCTGTCCCGCGCGGTCCTACCCCACTCGTCCGGTGATGTAGTCCTCGGTGAGGGTGTGCCGGGGATTGGTGAAGATCTGCGACGTCTCGCCCACCTCCACGAGGTGCCCGAGATGGAAGTAGGCGGTGCGCTGGGAGACCCGCGCGGCCTGCTGCATGGAATGGGTCACGAGAGCGATCGCGTACTGCTGGCGCAGCTCGTCGATGAGCTCCTCGATGCGGGCGGTCGCGATGGGGTCGAGGGCGGAACACGGCTCGTCCATGAGGATCACCTCCGGGCTCACCGCGATCGCGCGCGCGATGCACAGGCGCTGCTGCTGCCCGCCGGAGAGCCCGGTGCCCGGCTGTTCCAGCCGGTCCTTCACCTCCTCCCAGAGGCCGGCCCGCTCGAGGCTGCGCTGCACGATCTCGTCCGTGTCCGCGCGCGTCTCCGCCAGGCCGTGGATGCGCGGCCCGTAGGCGACGTTGTCGTAGATCGATTTCGGAAACGGGTTCGGCTTCTGGAACACCATGCCGACCCGGGCGCGGAGCAGCACCACGTCGAGCTTCGGGTCGAAGATGTCCTCGCCGTCGAGCCGGATGGTGCCGCTCATCCGGCAGTTGTCGATGATGTCGTTCATGCGGTTGAGGCACCGAAGGAACGTCGACTTCCCGCACCCCGACGGCCCCACCAGGGCGAGGACCTCGTTCGAGCCGATGTCGATGCTGACGTTCTCGATCCCGGTCTTCGCCCCGTACCAGACGGTCACGTCGCGCACCGTGATGCGGGCGTTCGGCGAGTGGATCTCGCCGACCGTCTCGTGGGTCTCGGCGGGAAGCGCGTCATCCGCCCGGTCCGGCACGAAGGCCGTCGCCGCGGAGGCTGCAACCGTACTCATGCGAGCACCTTCCCTTCGGTCATCCTTCCGATCCTTGCTACCGACCCGCCTGCGGGTGGTCTGCCTGCCGCTACCAGCGCCGCTCGAACCGCCGTCGCAGCACCACCGCGAGGCCGTTCATGGCGATGAGGAAGCCGAGGAGCACGATGATCGCGGCGGAGGTCCGCTCGACGAAGGCCCGTTCGGGGCTGTCCACCCACAGGAAGATCTGCACCGGTAGCACCGTGGCCGGGTCGAACGGAGTATGCGGGATGTCCACGATGAACGCGACCATCCCGATCATGAGCAGCGGCGCCGTCTCGCCGAGGGCGCGCGCCATCCCGATGATGGTCCCGGTGAGGATCCCGGGCATCGCGAGCGGGAGGACGTGGTGGGTCACCGTCTGCATCCGTGACGCACCGACACCGAGGGCGGCCTCCCGGATGGAGGGAGGCACCGAGGCGAGGGCGGCCCGGCCGGCGATGATGATCGTGGGCAGGGTCATGAGGGCGAGCACCATCCCCCCCACCATCGGCACCGAGCGCGGCAGGCCGAAGAAGTTGAGGAACACGGCGAGCCCGAGCAGCCCGAACACGATCGACGGGACCGCGGCGAGGTTGTTGATGTTCACCTCGATGAGGTCCGTCAACCGGTTTCGGGGGGCGAACTCCTCGAGGTACAGGGCCGCCCCGACCCCGACCGGGAACGACAGCAGCAGGGTCACGACGAGGGTGAGGGCGGAGCCGACGAGGGCACCGCGGATGCCCGAGATCTCCGGTTCGCGCGAATCTCCCGCCATGAAGAAGGCGCGGTTGAAGCGCTTCTCGACGGCTCCGCGCGCGGCCAGCGTGTCGACGATCTCCAACTGGCGGTCGTTCAGGCGACGGGAGTCCTCGGGAACGTCGCGGTCGATGTGCCCCTTGAGGAGCATGTCCACGTCGTCGTCCGCCGGCAGCCACACGGTCCGGGTCTCGCCGACGAGGGACGGGT
>JAJECB010000499.1 GCA_022822245.1 Gammaproteobacteria bacterium | reverse complement strand
CCCCCAGCACCGCGCCGAGCGCGAAGTAGAACACGAAGTCGTCGACCTGCTGCGGCTTCCATCCCCGCCAGGGCTCCCGCGCGGCCCGGCGCCGGCCGAGCCACCAGCCGATCCCGATCCCGGCGATATAGGCGAGGCCATACCAGCGGATCGCCACCGGTCCGAGCGCGATGGCCACGGGGTCGATATCGGGAAAGCTGAGCACGTTGGGCGAGCGGCGGTCGGCTCGTCGGAAGGCCTCTCCATTGCGCCGCGATGATAGTCGATCCCCGCCGGCGGAGACCGCCCGCGGCCGCGGCCCGAGCCCGGGCGGGCAACTCGCTCCTCGGCACCGCGACGCAAATTGCCGCCCCCCGCGATGCGTGGTAAATCTAGGGGTCAGGTTCCATCCGGGCCGACGGACGCCCGCCGAGCGGCGGGCTCCGCGCCGGAATCCGATACGGGAGAAGCGACATGACCGGTTGCATCGTGGGCTGGGCGCACTCGAAGTTCGGGCGTCTCGACGGCGAGGACATCGAATCCCTCATCTGCGGCGTCGCCTCCGACGCGGTGGCGGACGCAGGGGTCGCCCCCGAGGACGTCGACGCCATCTACGTGGGCCTCTTCAACCACGGGTTCTCCCCGCAGGACTTCCCCTCCTCCCTCGTCTTCCAGGCCGACGAACGGTTCCGCTTCACCCCCGCCACCCGGGTCGAGAATGCCTGCGCGACCGGCTCGGCCGCGATCCACCAGGGCCTCAACCTCATCGAGGCGAAACGCGGGCGCATCGTGCTCGTCGTCGGGGTGGAGAAGATGACGGACACGCCGGGCCCCGAAGTCGGCGACATCCTCCTCGGAGCGAGCTACCGCAAGGAGGACGGGGAGATCGAAGGCGGCTTCGCGGGCGTCTTCGCAAACATCGCGCAGCGCTACTACCAGAAGCACGGCGACCAGGGAGACGCCCTCGCCCGCATTGCGGCGAAGAATCACCGCAACGGCTGCGCCAACCCCTGGGCGCAGATCCGCAAGGACCTAGGCTACGACTTCTGCCGCGAGGTCTCCGACAGGAACCCGATCGTGGCGAGCCCCCTCAAGCGCACCGACTGCTCGCTCGTGTCGGACGGGGCGGCGGCGGTGGTGCTCGCCGACACCGAGACCGCCCTCTCCCTCGACAAGGCGGTGGCGTTCCGCGCCCGGAGCCAGGTCAACGAGTTCCTGCCGATGAGCCGCCGCGACATGACCTTCCTCGACGGGTGCGCGCGGGCCTGGTCGCAGGCGCTCGGGGAGGCGAAGCTCTCGATCGGCGATCTCAGCCTCGTCGAGACCCACGACTGCTTCACGATGGCCGAGCTCATGGAGTACGAGGCGATGGGGCTCACCCGTCCCGGCGAGGGCGCCCGCGCCATTCTCGAAGGGTGGACGGAGAAGGACGGGCGCCTCCCCGTCAATCCTTCCGGCGGACTCAAGTCGAAGGGCCATCCGATCGGGGCGACCGGAGTGTCCATGCACGTGGTCGCCTCGATGCAGCTCCGCGGCGAGGCGGGCGGCATGCAGGTCGACGGCGCCCGGCTCGCGGGCACCTTCAACATGGGCGGAGCGGCGGTCGCGAACTACGTGAGCATCCTCGAGCCGCTGCGCTGACTTGATTCGTGGGCGGGTGATTGCCGCTCCGGGGGCGGCTGACCCGCCAAGCCGCGACCGGGGTCAGAACCCGGGGCCAGCACTGCCAAGTAATCACCATCTTCGTACATATGGCGGAGACTGGAACTCTGTTCGCTACCACTCACTCTCCAACCAGAACTTGGCGAAGCTCCTCGAATGCTTTAAGGAAGAATGCCGAGTAGTACTCACCAAGTGGCGCACCGTGACGAGGGGGCTGTCTGATTTGCCGAACCCACAAATCGCCCGTATCCATGCCGTCTACGGGTCCTTTTTGCCATCTGCGTGACGGACGTGGAAACTCGTCTCCATCACTCCCAACAACCGTTACAGCCGCTGAGGGAAGTTCCAAGGCATCCACGTTCCACACGTCGTCCCGCCGATCGAATCGAAAACCCATGCCAATCTGCACGTTTCCAAAATTCGCAAGACGAGGCGAGATTTGCCAACCGTATACGTAATATCTGTATGACCAATTTCCAATCGTAGGACCTAAAACAGATCCGATTCCACTCTCGTCCCAAGCGGGATCAACCAGTTCCTCAGCAAGACGTGCTCCTGCATCCAACGAATTGTGAAAGACGAGAGCCGCCCTCATCGTACGAGCACTTATTTCTCCACCCATGTTCCAGTCCTCCATCAAGGCCAAGAGTTCACTCAGGAACTCCTTCCACGTTACGTTGTGTCCATCCAACGTCTCAGCGCACTCTTTGATCCACCCGTATACCTGAGACCATTTCAGGTGCTTGAACCCGACATTAGGTTGTTGACTCTTGAGGTGGTCGGGGTTGTTTGGACAGTCCGAGGGCCGGAATAAGGTGTACCGGGACTGTGATGTGATGCCCTCGGGACGATCGTACCCGTGGCCGGTGACCGGCGTCGAGGTACGCTGA
>JAJECB010000482.1 GCA_022822245.1 Gammaproteobacteria bacterium | reverse complement strand
ATCACCGTCGCCGCGGTGACCATCGGCATCGCGGTCGACAACGCCATCCACTACATCTATCGCTTCCGCGAGGAATTCGCGCAGCGACGCGACTACGTCGCGACCATGCACGTGTGCCACGCGAACATCGGAAGGGCGGTGTTCTACACCTCGGCCACCATCATCTTCGGCTTCTCCATCCTCGTCCTCTCGAACTTCCTGCCCACCATCTACTTCGGGCTGCTCACGGGGCTCGCGATGGCGATCGCGCTGCTGGCGGCGCTCACCCTGCTGCCGAAGCTCATCCTGCTCACGAGGCCCTTCGGCGCGGGGTGAGCCGCTCCCGAAACCCGGAGCGACGCGGCGACCCGCCGGGACATCGCCGTAACGACCGCCGTCCGCGAGACCGCGGACGCGGGAGACCGTCACCGTCGGTGACAACCTGGCGTCGCCGGCGCAGGGCCCCCTGCGACGACGGAGCTGCGGGAGTCGCAATCCGCACGACGCACCGGCGCCAAATCGTCACTCCGCCGCAATATTGCCGGGCCAACCTGTTCATTCCGCGTTTGAATCGCTTAATCTTCGGGATGCCGGGACCGGACGGGCACCCGAGACGGATTGGATCGCGTGCCCGCCGAAGCATCGTCCGGACACTGACAATTCCAGCCCACAGGAGAGAATCCCGATGACACTCGCAACTCTCATCCGCGGGGGCGCCGCGGCCGCGGCCGCCGCATGTCTGGTCGCCGTGTCCGCCGCGTCGACCGCCGCCACCCTGACCGTGTACACCGCGGTCGAGGCGGAGGATCTGAAGAGATACGCCGCCCGCTTCAACGAAGACCACCCGGACATCGAGATCAAGTGGGTCCGGGACTCGACCGGCATCGTCACCGCGAAGCTCCTCGCCGAAAAGGACAACCCCAAGGCCGACGTCATCTGGGGCCTGGCCGCGACGAGCCTCCTGCTCATGAAGTCCGAAGGGATGCTGCACCCCTACAAGCCGAAGGGCGTCGAGCGGCTCGACCCGAAGTTCGTCGACAAGGACGACCCGCCGGCGTGGACCGGCATGGATGCGTGGGTCGCCTCGATCTGCGTGAACACGGTGGAGCAGGGGACGCACGGATTCGCCACCCCGACCTCGTGGAACGACCTCACGAAGCCCGAGTACAAGGGCCACGTCGCGATGCCGAACCCGAACTCCTCCGGCACCGGCTTCCTCGACGTCTCGAGCTGGCTGCAGATGTTCGGCGAGGACGGAGGCTGGCAGTTCATGGACGCGCTGCACGAGAACATCAGCCACTACACCCACTCCGGGTCCAAGCCGTGCAAGCAGGCGGCCCGCGGCGAGGTCCCGATCGGCGTCTCGTTCGCGTTCCGCGGCGCGAAATCCAAGGCGCAGGGCGCTCCCATCGACATCGTCATCCCGTCCGAAGGCATCGGCTGGGACATGGAGGCGACCGCGATCGTGAAGGGCACGCAGAACCTCGAGGCGGCCATGGCCCTCGTCGACTGGTCGGTCGGTGAGAAGGCCAACATGATGTACAACGAGGGGTACGCGGTCATTGCCATCTCGGAGCTCGCGAAGCCGGTGGAGCATTTCCCCGAAGGCATCAACGAGGCGATGATCGACAACGACTTCGAGTTCGCGGCCAACAACCGCAAGCGCATCCTCGCCGAGTGGCAGAGTCGCTACGACTCGAAGTCGGAGGCGAAGAACTAGGCTTCACGCCGAGCCTTTCAACCCGGTTCGCGGCCGGAGGCGCCCGCCTCCGGCCTTTCCTTCCTCGCTGCCCCGAGTACCATGGGTGGCGGCCGGGCCGGCCTGCTCCACCAACACCATGCCTTCACCAGATTCCCCTTCGAACGATTCCTATCTGCGAATCCGGCGCCTGACGAAGAAGTTCGGCGAGTTCACGGCGTTGGCCGACATCTCGCTCGATGTCCTGGAGGGCGAGTTCGTCTGCTTCCTCGGACCGTCGGGGTGCGGAAAGACGACTCTGCTGCGGGCAATCGCGGGGCTCGACATCCAGACCGCGGGAACGGTCGAGCAGGCGGGCGCGGACATCTCCGCCCTGCCCCCGTCGGAACGCGACTTCGGGATCGTGTTCCAGTCCTACGCCCTGTTCCCCAACATGACGGTGGCCCGCAACGTCGCCTACGGGCTCGAGAGCCAGAGACGATCGCGGGCGGAGGTCCGGGACCGGGTGCGGGAGCTGCTCGACCTGGTCGGCCTCCCCGATCAGGGCGACAAGTACCCGGCGCAGCTCTCGGGCGGGCAGCAGCAACGCATCGCGCTGGCCCGCGCCATCGCGATGTCGCCCGGCCTGCTGCTGCTCGACGAACCGCTCTCGGCGCTGGACGCCAAGGTGCGGGCGCGCCAGCGCGACGAGGTGTAGTCCCAGCAGCGCAGGCTCGGCATCACCACCCACATGGTCACCCCCGACCAGGAAGAGGCGCTGAACAAGGCGGATCGGATCGTGGTGATGAACCACGGCGTGATCGAGCAGGTGGGGTCCCCGACCGACATCTACCGGGAGCCCGCGAGCGTGTTCGTGGCGGACTTCATCGGCACCATGAACTTCCTCGCGGCCGAAGTCGCGGGCGACGGGGGAGCGGGGGATGGTGGAATCAGGGCCGGAGGGCTTGCCCTTGCCTGCGATACGTCCGGCCACTCCGAC
>JAJECB010000010.1 GCA_022822245.1 Gammaproteobacteria bacterium | reverse complement strand
GCGCTCCGCAGTCCCTGCTCCGCTTGCAGGCCGGGCAATCCATCCATGGATTGCCCGCTCGCCGGGACGAAGCGCCACCGGCGCTTCGTCTGTCTCCGGCTCGCCCTTCAGCAGCGCGCATGCGCTCTTTCGGTCCGTGCGGCGAGCCACAGCGCCGTCCCGACGCCCTCGCGACGAAAGTTGGTGAGATATCCGGGCTAGCGGGCAGTTGCAGCAATGCCTCCGGACAGGACGAAACAAGCCCCGCGGCTCGAATCCCGCCCCGACTTCGGCGACATCGACCCGCGCCTCATCGACATCGCGAGGTCGGCGCGGGAGGCGGGCGGACGCGCCCTCTTCGTCGGGGGGCAGGTACGCGACCGCCTCCTCGGCCGGTCGTCGGCCGACATGGACGTGGAGGTCTTCGGACTCGCCCTGGGGGAGCTCGAGTCGATCCTCGCCGCGTTCGGACGGACCCGGAAGGTCGGACGGTCGTTCGGGGTCATC
Source organism: Gammaproteobacteria bacterium (assembly GCA_022822245.1). Next base: position 10,182 of record JAJECB010000010.1, on the reverse strand, counting down.
CGCATCGACGGCCTCGATGCGGACTTCTCGCTACCACGCCGCGACAACAAGACGGGCCCGGGACATCGGGGGTTCGCGGTCGAGATCGCGCCGGAGCTCGACTTCGCCACCGCCGCCCGCCGACGGGACTTCCGCATCAACTCGATGGGCTTCGACCCGCTCACCGACGAGGTTCTCGACCCGTACGGGGGGCGGGCGGACCTCGCCGCGAGGCGGCTCCGCGTCACCGACCCCGCGCACTTCGCGGAAGACCCTCTGCGGGGCCTGCGGGCGGCGCAGTTCGCGGCCCGCTTCGAGCTCGAGCCCGACCGCGAGCTGCTGACCCTTGCCAGTCAGCTCGACCTCGCGGAGCTGGCGCCGGAGCGGGTGTTCGGAGAGCTTCGCAAGCTCCTCCTGCTCGGGGTGCGGCCCTCCATAGGCTTCGAGCTTGTGCACGAGACGGGACTCGTCCGGTTCTTTCCGGAAGTCGAAGCGCTCATCGGAGTACCCCAGGACCCTCGCTGGCATCCCGAGGGCGACGTGTGGCGCCATACCTTGCTCACCCTCGACCGCGGAGCGGAGCTCCGGCGTGGGGACGAAGACGACGAGGCGCTCATGTTCGCGCTCCTTTGTCACGACTTCGGGAAGCCGGCGGTCACCGAGGGGCTTCGCACTCCCGGTCACGACCGGGCGGGGGTCGAGCCGGCGCGAAACTTCCTCGGCCGGCTGCGGGCTCCGAGGCGGCTGATCGACCGGGTCGCAGCCCTCGTGCGAGAACACCTCGCCCCCGCCTGGTACGTCAAGAACGAAACGGGACCGAAGGCTTATCGGCGGCTTGCGCGCCGCCTCGAAGCGGCGGGCGCCGATCTTGACCTGCTCGTGCGGGTCGCCACCGCCGACCAGCTCGGACGCACCACCCCGGCCGCGATACGCGGCGAGTTCCCGGAAGCGACCATTTTCCTCGAGCGGGCAATCGCGGCCCTCCCCGGCCTCGCTCCTCTTCCGCCGGCGGTTCTCGGGCGCCATCTCGTCGCCCGAGGCTTTGCGCCCGGTCCACGCATGGGCCACGTGCTCGCCGCCTGCCGCGAGATCCAGGACGAGACCGGATGGTCCGATCCGGACCGGATCCTGGACCGGGTCCTCCGCGAAGACCGGCACCGGCCGGACTGAGCGAGGCGCCGGCCGGGGCGCGCTTCGGCACAGACCGGGGCCCCATCCACGGGTTCCGCGAGCCGGACCACCATTCCGGCGCCCGCTTCCCGCGTGCGGCGAAACACGGCGCAACGAGCCATCCCCGGCGTATCGGCCAAATCCCGTAGTGCCGGCCGCAGGCCGCCGGGAACCTGCCATCGAGAGTTCCGGAAGCCGAGTCAGTCCCGCCCCTTGAGCAGGGAATCCAGCCCGGCAAAGGGGCGGTGGGTCGCGTCGTCCCCAGTGTCCCCGGTCGATTCGGGCCCGTAGCCGGCCCCTCTCACATGGTCGACATGGCGAGCGTGCTCGTTGTCGTGGCAATAGACGCAGAGCAGCTCCCAATTGCTGCCGTCAGGCGGATTGTTGTCGTGGTCATGATCGCGATGATGGACCGTGAGCTCGCTCAGATTCTCCCTGGTGAATTCACGCGCGCATCGTCCGCAGACCCACGGATACATCTTCAGCGCTTTCGCGCGATAGCCCCGCTCGCGCTGCTCCGCCTGTCGGCGCGCTTCGGCGACGACCCGTTCCAGCCGGCCACCGCTCCGCTCGTCTTCATTCATGGAGCACTTCGTCGATCAGCGTGGGGGTTCACGATTCCCGGAAGGGTTCTCTCCCGGTCCGCCGCCGGCGAGCGCTGCCCGACATGGGGTGCACGTCGGTCTGCCGTCGCACCGACGGTTGCATGGGCTCGCCACCTGGAGATTCCTCGCTCCGCGGAAAGCCGGAGATGGTGCCGACGCACGGATTCGAACCGCGGACCTGAGGTTTACAAAACCCCTGCTCTGCCAACTGAGCTACGCCGGCAACGGGCCGATTCTACTCCTCGTCTCGCTCCCGTACCTAGCCGCAATATCTCACCGATGTCCTGCTGCGGACACCAATCTGCTTGCGGTAGCGGGCCGTACTCCCTCAAGCCGCGTCGACGTAGTGTCAGCTACGCCTTCAGCGTCTTTCGGTCCGTGCGACCCACTACCACAAGCATCTTGGCGCCCTCGCGACGAACATCGGTGAGATATTGCGGCTCGCGTCGTCCGGCGAGGAAAGCGCCGACCGCGGATCCCGGCTCCCGCAGCCGGGCGGTCAGGAGATGGGGGAAATGGCCTTCCCCGGCCCGCCGGCGGAGGGCTCCCGGGGGGGTGGGCACCGGGTATCCACCGCCTCGAGACCCTCGAAGGCCACCGCGAAACGCTTGACGGGAAACTCGTAGCCGGCCGGGAACTGCGCGGTGAACCAGATCGAGCGCCCGGTTCGTCGGACCCTGTTCACTTCGGGTTCGAAACCCTTGGCCTTGAGCCGGGTCAGGTCCCGCTCCAGCGCCGACCGAAGTCCATACACGCCGATGGATACCGCGTTCTTCATGTTGCCTTCCGGAATGACGACGGAATTCCCGAACGTGTTCGCGGTGAGCTCCTTGACTCGATCCTGCGCCGCGTCGCGGGTCCCGACCGGGGGAAGGTAAACCCAGTAGTAGCTGATCTCATGGTACCGCCCGGTGCGAAGACCGACCCGGCCGCCCCGGCTCTTCAGCCACTCCCGTACTCTCCCCATGACCGCACCCTCGGAATAGTCTCCGGTGAGAGGTCCAACCGCGAAGCAGGCCGCTTCACCGGCCCCGGCCCCCGAGGTCCTGAGCGGCAGGGGTACCCGCTTGACGAAGTCGTCGAGGTCCACCTCGCCCAGACGGTCGAGCGACGGGGCGGCTTCGAACGACCGCACCGGCGGCTGGTCCCGAAGCGGGCCCGGAAGCCAGAAATGCCATCCGAAGAACCCGACGTTCAACAGAACCAGCAGGAACGCCAACCATCTCACGCCGCATCCCCCGCGCGATCCCGCGGTTCGGGCCGGAGGCTGACCTCCGCGCTCACGAACCGCTCGAGCCCCCCGTTCACCTCCACGAGAAGCTCCCCGGCCTCATCGACCCCGCGAGCGATGCCGGCGACCTCTCCGCCGGGCCGGTGGATCCGTACCGCACGCCCTCGCATTGCATCGAGCCGCTTCCATTCCTCGATGGCGGGACCCGCCCCCCGCGTCTCGTAGCGCGCGCATTCCGCCGAGATCTCCGCGATGAGACTCGCCGCAAGACGATTTCTGGAGACCTCGGCACCGGGCAGGGTCGCGAGGTGCACGCGTGGCACCCGCAAATCCGGCTCGACCGCGGGATGAACATTGATTCCGACGCCGATGACGACGACCCAGTCCCTTCCGGACACCGAACCCTCGATGAGAATGCCGCCGAGCTTCCGATCCCGCCAGACGATGTCGTTCGGCCACTTGAGCCCGATGCCGCTCGCTCCGGTGGATTCGAGGGCGCGCACGACCGCCACCCCAACGCCCAGACTCAGGCCCTGGGCACGAGCTTCCCCCGCCCCGAATCGCCAGAGCAGCGAGAGACAGAGGTCGCGCCCCGTTCCGTCCTCCCAGACCCGGCCGCGGCGACCCCGGCCGGCGAGCTGGTGCTCGCAGAGGCACGCGTAGGGAGCCGCCAGGGCAAGGGACCGCTCCTGCAGCCAGGAGTTGGTGGAATTGATCGCGCCGTGAACGGACAGCCCGCCCAGTTGCACCCCCGCCGGCAGGGTGGAGCGAATGCGGGCCGCGTCCAGTGGCTCGATCAACGCTGGCGCGGACACGATCACGTGCGCCGCCTTCCCGGAGCCGAGCGCGCGATCATCCCGTCGAGCATCCCTTCGAGCCGATCGAGATCGGACGCGCGCGACAGGCGATGATCGCCATCCGGAACCAGGGTGATCCGCACCGGGGCACCGCCGAGCGTCTCGGCGACCGTCACGGAGGCCTGCCACGGCACATCGGGATCTCGCATGCCGTGCAGCAGATGAACGGGGCAGCCCGGGTTCCAGCGTTCACCGAGGACACGGAAGCGGCGGCCGTCCTCGATCATGCGCCGGGTCAGCGGATACGGGCCGTCTCCGTAGCGCGAAGGGCGCCAGGTCATTCCGGTTCGACCGAGCTCCGTGCGCTGGACCGGAGAAAGGTCGGCCAACCAGTCGGAGAAGTCCGCCCCGCCCCCGATCCCGATGAGACCGCGCACCCGGTGCGTTCCGTGGCGACCGAACGTGCGGGCGAGCAGCAGCATCAACCACACTCCCATGCTCGCCCCTACCAGCACGAGCTCTCCGCGAAGCCGGGCCGTCAACAGGGCAAGCGCGTCCCGATACCAGAGCCCGATGCTGCCCGCCGCGAGCTCGCCCGTCGAAGCTCCGTGGCCTCGATGGTCGAACCGGAGCGAGGCGATCCCCCGCGCCCGGCATGCGGCGGCGATTCGGCGCGCTTTGCGCCCTTCCATGTCGGAGTTGAACCCGGTCAGGTACGCGACCGTGGGGGGATCGCCCGGAACGAAGCGGAAGGCGAGGCGGACGCCGTCATGCTCGAACGAGTCAACCTGCATACGCCCTGCTCTGCCCGCTCAGGTGCGACCATTCCGATTCTACTGCCCCCGACGGGTTCGTCCCGTTACGGGGAACCGCTTTCGCGCGCCAGTATAATCGGGACGGTTCGGCCTGGAGGAGACCGCAACCGATGGCGGACGAGAGAACATACGAAGTGCTCCCCGAGGCGGCCGCGCGCGCCCACATCGACCGCGCGGGCTACGAGGAGATGTACGCGCGCTCGCTCAGTGACCCGGAAGGCTTCTGGGCCGAGCAGGCGGAGCGGTTCGTCACTTGGTCGGCCAAGTGGGACGAAGTCTGCGAGGTGGACTATCGCCGTGCGCACATCCGGTGGTTCGAAGGCGGCAAGCTCAACGTTTCCTTTAATTGCCTGGACCGCCACCTGTCCTCCCGGGGCGAGCAGACGGCGATCATCTGGGAAGGAGACGACCCGGCCGAGGAGCGGCGGATCACGTACCGGGAGCTGCACGAGGAGGTCTGCCGGTTCGCGAACGCCCTCAAGTCGCTCGGAGTGGTGAAGGGCGATCGCGTCTGTATCTACATGCCCATGGTCCCGGAGGCGGTCGTCGCGATGCTCGCGTGCGCCCGGATCGGGGCGGTCCACTCGGTGGTGTTCGGCGGGTTCTCGGCCGAGTCCCTCCGCGACCGGATCAACGATTCGTCCTGCAAGGTCCTGATCACGGCCGACGAGGGGATCCGCGGCGGCGGCAGGGTTCCCCTCAAGGCGAACGGCGACACGGCGTGCGACGGCGCCCCGAGCATCGAGCATGTCGTGGTGGTTCGCCGTTCGGGGGGCGAGGTGCGGTGGGAATCGGGCCGCGACGTCTGGTACCACGATCTCGTGGCGGCGGCTTCAAAGGACTGCCCGCCGGAAGAGATGGAAGCCGAAGACCCGCTGTTCATCCTGTACACCTCCGGCTCCACCGGCAAGCCGAAGGGCGTGCTGCATACCTCCGGAGGCTACATCCTCTATACCGCCATGACGCATCGCTACGTGTTCGACTATCACGATGGCGACGTCTACTGGTGCACAGCGGATGTGGGGTGGGTCACCGGCCATTCGTACATCGTGTACGGCCCCCTTGCGAACGGTGCGACCACCGTCGTATTCGAAGGGGTGCCGACGTATCCCGACGCCGGACGGTTCTGGCAGGTCGTCGACAAGCACCAGGTCAACATCTTCTACACCGCGCCGACGGCGATCCGGGCGCTGATGCAGCAGGGAGACGATCCGGTGCTCCGCTCGTCGCGCGGCAGCCTGCGGCTGCTCGGAACGGTCGGTGAACCCATCAACCCCGAGGCTTGGGAGTGGTATCACCGGATCGTGGGCGGCGCGCGCGTTCCCATCGTGGACACCTGGTGGCAGACCGAGACGGGCGGCATCCTGATCACCCCCCTTCCCGGGGCGACCGCTCTGAAGCCCGGTTCGGCCACCCTGCCCTTCTTCGGCGTGGAACCGTGGATCGTGGACGACGGGGGGGAGAGGCTCGAAGGCCCCGTTACCGGGAACCTCTGCCTCGCCCGTTCCTGGCCCGGGCAGATGCGCACCGTGTACGGAGACCACCAACGGTTCTTCGACACCTACTTCGCGCGGTTCCCCGGGCTCTACTTCACCGGGGACGGCGCCCGGCGTGACGAAGACGACTACTTCTGGATCACCGGACGGGTGGACGACGTCATCAACGTTTCCGGACATCGGCTCGGCACGGCCGAGATCGAGAGCGCGCTGGTCCTGCACGAGACAGTGGCCGAAGCGGCCGTGGTCGGATGCCCCCACCCCGTCAAGGGCCAGGGCATCTACGCCTACGTGACGCTCATGAAGGGAGTCGAGGCGGACGAAGACCTCCGTCGGGAGCTGGTCCGGCACGTCCGGGGGGAGATCGGGGCGATCGCCACCCCGGACGTCATCCAGTGGGCCCCCGGCCTCCCCAAGACCCGCTCGGGGAAGATCATGCGGCGGATCCTGCGCAAGGTCGCCGCGAACGAGCTCGATGACCTCGGCGACACCACGACCTTGGCGGAGCCGGCGGTGGTGGACGACCTGGTGGAGAACCGCGCCAATCGATAGCGGGTTGCGGCCCGTGTCGTCCGCGCAGGCACCCATCCATGGCGCGTGACCCCGTCCCGACCTCCCGGACCCGAGCGGTCGATGCGTTCCTGGAGACCGTCGCCACCACCCCGGCGCGGGGCGGCCGGAGCGGGGGCGGAGGACGGCTCATCTTCGCGATGGACGCGACCGCGAGCCGGGAGCCGACGTGGGACCGCGCGTGCGGCATCCAGGGGCAGATGTTCGAGGAAGCGGCGGCCGTCGGCGACCTCTGGCTCCAGCTCTGCTACTACCGGGGATACCGGGAGTGTCGGGCGTCGCGCTGGTACAACCGGGCCCCCGACGTGGTGCGGGCGATGTCGGCGGTGCGCTGTGCGGGGGGACTGACCCAGATCCGGCGGGTGCTGGACCACGCCCTGAAGGAAACGGATCGGGAATTGGTGAACGCCCTCGTGTTCGTGGGCGACTGCGTGGAGGAAAACGTCGACGAGCTGTGCGATCGCGCCGCCCGCCTCGGCATCAAGGGTGTGCCCGCGTTCATGTTCCATGAAGGGTACGACCCGGTCGCGGCGCGCTGCTTCGGGGAGGTCGCCCGACTCTCCGGGGGGGCGAGCTGCCGGTTCGACAGCGGGAGCGCCCGCGAGCTCCGGGAGCTCCTGAGCGCGGTCGCGGTCTACGCGGTAGGCGGCCGGCCCGCGCTTGCCCGCTATGGCGATGGAGCGGGAGATCTCGTCAGGCAGTTGACCCACCAGGTCGGGCGGGCGGACTGAGCTCGATCTCGCCCGTATCGAGCGGTCCCTGTACAGAGCTGCGGCCCCCGACGACGCCGTGCACCCTGTCCTGCTACTGATCCTGCTGGTCGCGGCCCTCATCGGGATCAGCGTGCTGCGTCGCCGCCCGGGGCTGCTCCGTCACCCCGCGGTGCGTTCGGTCCTGATCGCCGTCGCAACCCTCGGACTCATGTACCTCAGCACCCGGTTTCACTGGTCGATTCTGCTCTTTGGACTGGCGCCTCTCCTCCCGAGGCTGTGGGGGGCATTCAATCGTGCGCAGACCGCGCGCGGTCCCACGCCGGGCTCGACATCCCGTGTCGAAGCCGAATGGCTGCGCATGTCGATCGACCACGACACCGGAAAGCTGGACGGGGAGGTGCTGAACGGGGCATTTCAGGGCCGGACCCTCGATTCGCTCGGTCCCGGGGACCTTCTCGCCCTGCTCGCGGAGTGCCGCCGGAACGATCCGGAGTCGGCACGACTCCTCGAGGCCTACCTCGACCGGAGGCTCGGTGGAGACTGGCGAAGGGGGGAAGCGAACGGAGATGCGGCCGGAGGCCCGCGGGGAGCGGGAGCCGCGGAGGTGCCCATGACCGTGCCGCAAGCGCTCCAGATCCTGGGTCTCGAGCCCGGTGCCACCCGCGAAGCGATCGTGGACGCCCACCGGCGCCTCATCCAGAAGTTGCACCCGGACCGAGGCGGGTCGAGCTATCTGGCGGCCCAGATCAACCGGGCCAAGGACGTCCTGCTCGGTTAGGAAGGTGCGAACGCGACGTTGACGCGGCGGTTGTGGCGCCCCTTCTTCTCGGTTTTCGTCACGACGACCCGGCCGATCTCTCCGGTTCGCGAGACGTGGGTGCCGCCGCACGCCTGCAGATCGACATCGCCGATGGCGAGGAGCCGCACGCGCCCATGGCCGGACGGCGGCTTGACGGACATCGTCTTCACGAGGTCCGGGCGGGCGGCGAGCTCCTCGTCCGTCACCCAGATCGTCTCGACCGGCAGGTCTTCCTCGACCAGGCGGTTGAGCTCTCGGGTGAGGTGCTCCTTGTCCTGGAGGGGCTCGGGAAGATCGAAATCGAGGCGGCCGCTGCCGTCCCGGATGGAACCGCCGGTCACTTCCGCCGGGATCACCACGGACAACAGGTGCATGCAGGTGTGCATCCGCATGAGGCGATGACGGCGCTCCCAGTCGATGACCGCCGTCACCTCGGTTCCCACGATGCCTGTCGAGACCGCGCTTGCGGGAACATGAACCACCGAGCCGATCTCGACTCCCTTGCGGGTATCGACGATTTCGAGCTCCGATCCATCGGGAAGGACCAGCCTGCCCCGGTCACCCGGCTGGCCCCCGCCGGCGGCGTAGAATACGGTCCGGTCGAGCTGGACCCCGTGCTCGTCCGCGGCAGTCACGCGCGCCGTGCACTCGCGAAGGTATCCGTCGCCCTGATATAGAAGTTCAGACACTCGATGCCGCCCGCTCTTCTCCGTGCGCGGCGATCAACATGGCCATCCGATCCTTGGTGCGGAGCTTTTCTCGCTTGAGTTCGCCGAGCCGCATCGAATCCATCGGCACATGTCCGAGCTCCGCATCCCTGACCCTGGCCTTCAGCTCGTTGTGACGGTCGTAGAGTCCTCTGAATTCGTCACTGTGCTCCAGCAGTCTCTCAAGCACCTTCTGTTCGTTGTCGGTCATTCTCACCTCACCTGCCGCTGCCGTGCCCTGACGCGAACCATCCCAAAAATGAGCCCCGAAAGGAAGCTCTCGGGGCTCGGCATTAATGCCTGGCAGCGTCCTACTTTCGCACGGGAAAGTCCCGCACTATCATCGGCGCTGAGTGCCTTCACTTCCGAGTTCGGGATGGGGTCGGGTGGTTCTCACTCGCCATGGCCACCAGGCAAACGGGTCGCGGAGAGTCTGTCAGGCGCGGGATGGTCGCATTCGAATCGAGGCCGCTTGGGTGTTATATGGTCAAGCCTCACGGTCAATTAGTACTGGTCAGCTTCACGCATTACTGCGCTTCCACACCCAGCCTATCAACGTCGTGGTCTTCAACGGACCTTCAGGGATCTCATGGATCCAGGGAGACCTCATCTCGGGGGGGGCTTCCCGCTTAGATGCTTTCAGCGGTTATCCCGTCCGTACATAGCTACCCGGCAGTGCCACTGGCGTGACAACCGGTACACCAGAGGTACGTCCACTCCGGTCCTCTCGTACTAAGAGCAGCTCCCCTCAAGTCTCCAGCGCCCACGGCAGATAGGGACCGAACTGTCTCACGACGTTCTAAACCCAGCTCGCGTACCACTTTAAATGGCGAACAGCCATACCCTTGGGACCGACTACAGCCCCAGGATGTGATGAGCCGACATCGAGGTGCCAAACACCGCCGTCGATACGAACTCTTGGGCGGTATCAGCCTGTTATCCCCGGAGTACCTTTTATCCGTTGAGCGATGGCCCTTCCATACAGAACCACCGGATCACTAAGACCGGCTTTCGCCCCTGCTCGACTTGTCTGTCTCGCAGTCAGGCACCCTTATGCCTTTGCACTCAAAGCGCGATTTCCGACCGCGCCGAGGGTACCTTCGCGCTCCTCCGTTACTCTTTGGGAGGAGACCGCCCCAGTCAAACTACCCACCACGCACTGTCCCCGACCCGGATCACGGGTCTGGGTTAGAAATCCAGCCATACCAGGGTGGTATTTCAAGGTTGGCTCCACGAGGACTAGCGTCCCCGATTCAACGCCTCCCACCTATCCTACACAAGCATGTTCAAAGGCCAGTGT
>JAJECB010000103.1 GCA_022822245.1 Gammaproteobacteria bacterium | reverse complement strand
CCCCGTCGCGAACCTTCGTCGGCGCGACCAGCACCGAGCCGGAGCGGGCCGGGGAGCTCATCCCGGTCCTGTCCCGCCCCGTCTTCCGGGAACCCGGCACCTACGGCTTCGTGACCAGCCGTCGCTCTTCGGACGCACCGTCGGCGGCGGCAAGCGGGTCGACCTCGACATCAAGGGTCCGGAACTCGAGCCGATCCTGGAGGTGGCCCGCCGCGCCATGGGGCAGCTCATGCAGGTTCTCCCCCGCTCCGAGGGAACCCAGGTACGGCCGAAGCCGGGACTGGAGCTCGGCGCTCCCGAGGTGCGGATCGCGCCCGACCGCGCCCGGCTCGCGGACAGCGGGGTGAGCGTGCGCGAGCTCGGCGAGACGGTGGACGTGTTCAACGACGGCCTCCGGGTCGCGGAGGTCACGGCGGGCGGGAAGCGCCTCGACTTCGTGCTCGCCGGACCCCCGAACGAACGCACCCAGCAGATCGAGAACCTGCCGGTGGTGGCGGCGTCGGGCGCCATCCTCCCGGTCCGCTCGCTCGCGGACGTGCTCGTGACGGCCGGCCCCACCGAGATACTGCACCGGGAGCGGGTGCGGACGGTGACCCTCGAGATCCGTCCGCCTCCCGGCATGACCCTCGAGGAGGCGATGGACACCGTTCGCTCCCGGATCATCGCGCCCCTCGTCCGGGACGGGCTGCCGGACGGGGTCCGCATGGGGCTCTCCGGAACCGCCGACAAGCTGACCGCGACCCACGCCGCGATGAAGTGGCAGCTCCTCATGGCCCTCGTCATCGTCTACCTGGTGATGGCGATCCTCTTCGAGAGCTTCGTCTATCCGGCCCTCATCGTGCTCTCCGTGCCCCTCGCGACGGCCGGCGCGGTGGGCGGGCTCGCCACCCTCAACCTGTACCAGCCCCAGGCCCTCGACATGCTCACCATGCTCGGGTTCGTCATCCTCATCGGGATCGTGGTCAACAACGCGATCCTCCTCGTGCACCAGGCCCTGCACCACCTTCGGGACGAGGGGATGGAACCCGCGGCCGCGATCGTCGCCGCGACCCGCAACCGCGTGCGCCCCATCTTCATGTCGACCCTCACCTCCGTGTTCGGGATGCTGCCCCTCGTGCTCTTTCCCGGACCCGGCTCGGAGCTCTATCGGGGACTCGGCTCGGTGGTGGTCGGAGGGCTCGCCCTTTCTGCCATACTCACCCTCGCGATCATTCCTCCCCTGCTCTCCATCGCGTTCTCGGTGCTGGAGCACAAGCGCGAGCCGGTCCCGGCCGGGACCGCGGCCGCGCCGGGTATGGACTGATTCGAGGCGGATCCGGGCAAATCCGCGATCAACGCCACCGGTACGCTGGTGGATTGTTGCCGCTCTCACAACCTGGTTAGCCGCAATGTCTCACCGATGTTCGTCGCGAGGGTGCCAAGATGCTTGTGGTAGTGGGCCGCACGGACCGAAAGGCGCTGAAGGCGTAGCCGTACCTACGACGAAGCGGCTTTCGGGAGTACGGCCCGCTACCGCGAGCAGATTGGTGTCCGCAGCAGGACATCGGTGAGATATTGCGGCCAGGGTGCGCCGCGCCCGTTCGACGCCCACCGCAACGAAAAGGAACCAGGCCGCCATGCCGCGAATCACGGATCTCGTCCGATCGGGACGGTTTGTCGTCACGAGCGAGCTCACTCCTCCCAAGGGGCTCGACCTCACGCCGATGCTCGAAGCCGCGCGCTCGCTCGCCGGCCACGTGGACGCGTTCAACCTGACCGACTCCCACAACGCCCGCATGAGCATGGCGCCCATCGGGGCGGCCCGGCGCCTGCTGGACGAGGGAATCGAACCCATCCTCCAGATGACCGCCCGCGACCGCAACCGGATCGCGATTCAGGCCGACCTGCTGGCCGCCGCCGCGCTCGGAGTCTCGAACGTGGTGCTCATGACCGGAGACGCTCCGTCGCACGGCGACCACCCCGACGCCAGGGCGGTCTTCGACCTCGGCTCGGTCGAGATCATCGAAACCGTGCGGGGCCTCAACCAGGGCCACGATCACTCGGGCAACGCGCTCCGCGGCGCGCCGGATCTCTGCATCGGGGCGGTGGTCAATCCCGGGAACCCGGACCTCGACGGCGAGATGGCCCGCATGGCGGCCAAGGTGGAGGCGGGGGCGCGCTTCTTCCAGACCCAGGCGGTGTACGACGTCCTCGCGTTCGAACGCTTCTCGCGCCGACTCGATCGCTTCGAAGGGCTCGGGGTGGCGGTCATCGCGGGGATCATTCCCATCAAGTCGGTACGGATGGCCCGTTACCTGAACGAGAACGTGCCCGGGATCGAGGTTCCCGAGGCGCTCATCGAAGAAGTCGCGGAGTCGAGCGACATCGATGCCACGAGCGCGGCGATCGCGGCCCGGACCATCGCCGGGCTCGCGTCGCTCTGCCAGGGCATCCACCTCATGACCCTCGGCCGCGAGGCCCTCGTCCCCGCTATCGTCGGGCAAGCGGGGCTCTCCAACCGGTCCCCGGGGCTTCTCGGCGCCGCGGCAGGCGGGGCGGGCTGAACGGGTCCCGCCCCCGGAGAGCCGAACCGGCACGGCGCGGCGCGCGGTGCGGGAGAGACCGCTCGCTCCGGCCCGCATTCCGGGCTACACGAAATGCGGGCTAGAATAAGCTCCCAATCTGAATTTCCATTGAGACACGAATATGACAGCGAACGGCGCTTCCGGAGCGGCCTTGAATGGCGGCGTGCCCGATATTCGGATCTCGGCGCGACAAACCTTCGGGCTCGACACCGAGCTCGAAGTTCCCGCATTCAGTGCTCCGAGCGAGCACGTTCCCCCGGTGGACGACAGCTATCGCTTCGACCCGACGACCACGCTCGCCATCCTCGTGGGGTTCGCCCATAACCGCCGGGTTCTGATCCAGGGCTACCACGGCACCGGAAAGTCCACCCATATCGAGCAGGTGGCGGCCCGTCTCAATTGGCCATGCGTGCGCGTGAACCTGGACAGCCACATATCGAGAATCGATCTCGTCGGAAAGGACGCGATCGTCATTCGCGACGGCATGCAGGTCACCGAGTTTCGCGAAGGCATGCTGCCGTGGGCGTTCCAGAGCCCGACCGCGATCGTGTTCGACGAGTACGACGCGGGCCGCCCGGACGTGATGTTCGTCATTCAGCGGGTGCTCGAGGCGGAAGGCCGGATGACCCTCCTGGACCAGTCCCGGGTGCTGCACCCCCATCCTTCATTCCGGCTGTTCGCGACCGCGAACACCATCGGGCTCGGGGACACGACCGGTCTGTACCACGGCACCCAGCCGATCAACCAGGGCCAGATGGACCGCTGGAACATCGTGACCACCCTGAACTACCTCGCCCACGACGCCGAGGTGGACATCGTGCTGGCCAAGGTCCCCGACTACGACTCCGAAGAGAAGCGCGCAGTGATCCACTCGATGGTCAAGCTCGCGGCCCTGACCCGCTCGGGATTCATGAGCGGAGACATCTCCACCGTCATGAGCCCGCGCACGGTCATCACCTGGGCCGAGAACGCGGCGATCTTCGATGACGACGTCGGGCTTTCCTTCCGCCTGAGCTTCCTCAACAAGTGCGACGAAGTCGAACGCCCGGTAGTGGCGGAGTACTACCAGCGCTGCTTCGGAGCCGAGCTGCCGGAAGGAGTCGGCGCCCAGCCTCCGAGCTGACGACCACCTCCACCGGGCGGCGAAAACCGGGAATCCAGTGCGGCGACCCGAATCTCCCGTCGAGCACTTCCGCTTCGTCACCGCGGCGACAACGCGCTCGCTTGCGAACGACGGCGAGCTCGAGGTCCAGTTCGGGCCTTCCCAGGCCTCCCTGACCGGCAACACGCTCACCCTGCCCACCCCCGGAAGCCGCATCGACGGCGAGGAAGCGGCCCGGATCCGGGGCGAGGCCGATGCGGTGGCGCTGCGCCGCCGCCACCACGACCCTCGCGTGCATCGCTCCCGCGCCCCCGCGGACGAGGATGCCCGTGCGGTCTTCGACGCCTTCGAGCAGGTCCGGTGCGAGACCCTCGGCTCGCAGTTCATGTCCGGAGTTCGCGAGAATCTCAGTGCCGCCCTCGAGAACCATTGCCAGTCCCGCGGCTACGCGGAAATCGTCCAGGGCGAGCACGCCCCGCTCCCGGAGGTCCTCCGGCTGCTCGCCCGGGAGTCCCTGACCGGCGAAGGCCCGCCCCCGTCCGCGCGGCGCATGGTGGAGCTGTGGCGGCCGATCCTCGAGCCGAAGATCGGTTCGAACCTGGAAGAGCTGTCCCACGTCATCGCCGATCAGCGCGAGTTCGCGAATCGCTCCCGCGAGCTCCTTCGGGTGCTCGGACTCGCCGAGGACGACGACCGCAGCGAGGAGGGCGGCGACAGCGGCGACCAGGACGAGAGCGAGGGCGAAGACCAGGAGGCCGGAGAGGTCGATGCCGAGGCCCTCTCCGCCGATCCGGACGGGAGCGAAGAGTCCGAAGGCCAGGAGATGACCGGCGAGTCCACCGAGGAGATGGCCGACATCGACGAGGCGGACCTCGACACGTCGGCGCTCGGAGACGACGACGCGGACGCGGACCGCCAGCCCCCCTCCCCCTTCACCGGCCGCAACGAGCCGGGCGAGCGGGAGTACCGCGCGTTCACGACCGAGTTCGACGAGGTGGCGGACGCGAGCGAGCTGTGCGACGCGGACGAGCTCGGGCGCCTCCGGAACCAGCTCGACCAGCACGTCGCGAACCTGCACAAGGTGATCGCCCGGCTCGCGAACCGGCTCCAGCGGCGGCTTCTTGCCCGGCAGTCGCGCTCGTGGCTGTTCGATCTCGACGAGGGGCTGCTCGATGCCGCCCGGCTCGCCCGGGTGGTGGCGAACCCGATGCAGCCGCTCAGCTACAAGCAGGAGAAGGACACCAAGTTCCGCGACACGGTGGTCACCCTGCTCATCGACAACCCGGGCTCGATGCGCGGGCGGCCCATCACGCTGGCCGCGATCAGCGCCGACATCCTGGCCCGGACCCTGGAGCGATGCGGGGTCAAGGTGGAGATCCTCGGATTCACGACCCGGGCCTGGAAGGGAGGTCAGTCCCGCGAACGCTGGCTCGCGGCCGGGAAACCGGCGCACGCGGGACGGCTCAACGACCTTCGCCACATCATCTACAAGACCGCCGACGCTCCGTGGCGGAGGGCGCGGAAGAACCTGGGATTGATGCTCCGGGAGGGGATCCTCAAGGAGAACA
Organism: Gammaproteobacteria bacterium; assembly: GCA_022822245.1. The sequence continues at coordinate 699 of JAJECB010000103.1, read as the reverse complement.
TCGACGGGGAGGCGCTGCTCTGGGCCTACCAGCGGCTGCTCGCCCGGCACGAGCAGCGGCGGATCCTGATGGTGATCAGCGATGGAGCGCCGGTTGACGACTCGACCCTCTCGGTCAACCCGGGCAGCTATCTCGAGCGGCACCTGCGCGAGGCCATCGCCGGGATCGAGAGGGGCGGGGCGGTCGAGCTCATCGCGATCGGGATCGGCCACGACGTCACCCGCTACTACCGCCGCGCCGTCACCCTGGTGGATGCCGAGCAGCTCGGCGGGGCGATGATGGAGGAGCTGAGCGAGCTCTTCGAATCCGACCATGACCCGGGGGGACACATCGGACGCTCCCACCCGAGGAGGCGCCCCCCCTCCCGGTTCACGCTTCGCGCCCCGGTTTCCGACTCCCCTCGCAAGCGAGGGTCCGGCTGAATGAACTTCCGCAGAGCGATTTCGTGGGGACTCGTGGTCGTGCTGCTCATCTTCGCGGCCCGGTTCGTCTGGTACGAGGTGACCCGCGAACCGACCGACCAGGAGTTCGTCCGGGAGGCTCCGGAGACGGACGAGGAGGTCGCCCCGGACGCTTCTTCCGACGAGAAGCGGCCGGACGTCGCGGACGCCGACGCCCCTTCTGACGAAGAGACGCCCGCCGTCGCAGAGGCCGAAGCACCCGCCGCACCCGACGAGGAAACCGTCGCAGAGGCCGAAG
>JAJECB010000327.1 GCA_022822245.1 Gammaproteobacteria bacterium | reverse complement strand
CGCCGCTCAAGCGCCGCGACGGCTCCGATCCGGCGCTCTCGCCGGCGTCGATTTCCCCTTCGCTCTCCCTCGGATTCATGGTCATTTGGACGCCCTTCGGCGTTTCGGCTCCACACCGGACGCAGCCCGCTGCAAGCCCTGTCATGCCCTACCCTGGGATGCTCTGGAGTGCGCTCCAGCACCCCTGGCGACGACTGGCGACGACCGGAGCATTGCGGATCGAGCGCATACCGCCCGGCACACATCTGTGCTGGTACGCCTGACGACTCCTGGCGACCCCTGAGAGCCCCTGACGACGACCGATACACGAGCGTGTGCCGCCCGATTGCCCGTCGCATGGCGATGCAATACGCTCGGTAGTCGGGTTGTGTGCGCCGGAATCGACCGGATCGCCCCGCCGCGAGTGCCGTCCACGTGTGCTCCACGCCCTCTCCGGGGCTCATCGATACCGTCGGCCGGGAGGCGGCGGAGGGCTGCGACGGCCTCGACAACCACGCGGGTTCCCGGCCGGAAGCGGGCCGGTCGGGTCGGGATCCGGGCAGGGTTTCGGCCCGTGCCGGCCCCGGCGAGGCGGAAAAGGAGCAGCGACATGGCCCGAAACGCCCGGAAAGCTCGCGGAAAATCGAACGGGTCCGGCGCCCGCGCGGGCGATCCCCGCCGCTCGCGCACGATCCGCTTCTCCGATTCCGAGTGGCAACTGATCGAGGACGCGGCCCTGCGCCGGGGGATTCCGGCCAGCCAACTCGTCCGAACCGTCATGCTCGCAGCGGTCGAGGAGCGTCTCGCCAGCCCCGCCGAGGCCGCGCTCACCCCCGGTCACCTCGCGCTGATCGAGGCGACCTATCGCGCCGTCTATGTGCTGGCGACGATCAACCGGGACGAGATGCTCGATGCCGAGCGCGGGAACGAGCTCGACGAGATCGTCGTGGCAGCCCGCGAGGCTATGGCGGAGACCATGGACGAAGGTCCGGTGTGATGGATTCGAGCGGCCGCTGTCGCGGTTTCCGCCAACGCCGACGCTTCGTGCCCGACCGTCGCAAGAGGAAAGCGCCGGTCGACGCCGCCGGAAACGACGCTCAGACAGCGACCTCGACGCACTCGCCCGGCGCGATCCGCTCGATGGCGGCCACAATCCGGTCGGCGCGCGCCTCGATGCGCGGCCAGGACGTGGACATCAGGACCAGTACGGAGAGCCGCCGCGCGTCGAGATTCTGCTGATGACGCAGGCTCTGGTCCGTCGTGACCAGCAATTCGAAGCCCTCCGCCTCGGCGCGGTCGAGCAGTGCGCTGTTGCGAAGGTTCGACCATCCCCGCTCGTAAGCGGTCTCGACCCGGTGATCCGGCAGGTGCCTGCGAAGCGGAACCGGCGTGCCCTGGTCGAACAGCACCTTCATGAAGCCGCGACGTCTCTCAGGCTCCGCGTCTCATGATCCAGCACGCTCTCGACCTGCCAACGCTCGACCCCGGGGAACCAGTCGAGGAACTGCTCGACCGTCGCGCCGTCGCGGAGGTTCTCGAACAGCGAAGAGACCGGCACCCGGGTCCCGCGAAACAGCCACGCGCCGCTCACCTTGTCGGGGTCTTGTTCGACAGCGGGACAGAGGTTCCACACGGCTATCGCCTTCCTTCGCCGTTCTACCGAGCGCCTTCGCGCGACGGGACCGCGCCCGGCCGCAACAGCCTTGGGCAGGTCGAGGACCCGAACCCCGACCGTAACGCAGATCGCACCGGAGCGTTCGACCCTGGAGTGATACACCCGGGGGCTCGGATTGTGAACCGAACACGGCCCGGCGATCTGCAAGGGGGCGGCCCGAGAGCGTTCCGCCCGAGCGGGCGCGATCCAAAATCGCGCGGCGCACCGTGCGCCTTTGTCTATAGGCCGAGATCCATCTCGCGCACCTTGGTCTTTGCCGGCGGCTCTGGCTCGGGCGCCTTGCGCTGAGGTGCCTCGCGGCCGAGGTTTCGGTCCGGCGTCGAGGGCGCGGCTTGGTCTTTGACCGGCGCCGCCTTCTCCCGCGCGGCCTTTTCGTCGCGCCCGCGCTCGACTTCGATCCGGCGGACGGCGGAGTCTTCGGCCCGGTCGCGTTCGTGCTCCTTGCCTTCGGGTGCTGTTTCCCGGCCCGCTTCGCGCTCCGGCCGCACGTCCTCGCCGATGCCTTCGAGCGCCGAGATGCGCTCGCCGGTGACCGCTTCGAGCCGCTCCTTCAGCACCCTGGGGTCGTCGGTGACCAGCTCCGCCCGGTCGCGGGCGCGGGATATCTCGACATAGAACGCCTTGGCGGTGGTCAGCGTCGGGTGGTTCGCCTCCATCGCCGCGATCACGTTGTCAACGGTGCGCCCCTGGAAGGCATGCACGGTCGAGCACCAGGCATGGTCGAGATGGCGCAGTTGCGGGTCGCCCGGGGTCAGCGTCAGCCTGCGCCCGTCCTCCAGGCGGAACGTCACCCGGCCGTTGCGGATGCCGAGCACCTCGGCGGTCCCGCTGTTGACGAGCCCGAGACCCTTGTCGTTGCGCGTCCAGCGGATGCGGTCGCCCGAGCGGAGCTCGATGCTCTCGCGGCGGTAGACCTCCGTGCCGCCCCGCCGCCCGCCGATCTCGGACGGCTTCCAGGCGACGGTCCCGCCGCCGGGCGCTTCGAGCAGGACGGACATGTCCTTGCGGTCGACGCCAGCAACCCGGCGCTCCTCGCCCTTGGCGACGCCGAGTCGCTTGTAGGGGCGGTGGAAGGCCACCACATCGCCCGGCGCGTAGTTGGCCGCGAGGGACTTCTCGGCCGCGGTATAGCCCTTGGAGACGAGACGCTGGGTCTCCATGGCAGGACCGGCGATGCGGCCCTCGCGCACCAGGCGTTCGCGGATATGCGCGTTGACGCCCTCGCGCAGCGCGTGGCTCGGGGCCATCACCCCGGTGCGCTCGCG
>JAJECB010000174.1 GCA_022822245.1 Gammaproteobacteria bacterium | reverse complement strand
CGATACTCGTGGTCCTTGATCTCCTTTGGCACCCCGATGAGCATCGGTCGTTCTCCCCGTGCGGTCCCCGACGTGGTCCGGCGGTGGCCGGAGAGCGCTCCATTGTATGTCGGCCGCGATGTCCCGGTCGTGGTTCCGGCCGGTTCCGATGCGTCCTCGACATGCGGTTCCGCGGCCGGTGACCCCCCCTTCGGGAAACCCCGCGGCGCAGCCGGCCCGGGGCGGGTTCCTTCCGTAGCGGGTTGGATTGAGCCGCGGAAGAAGGGGCCTTTCCGAAGGGCCGGCGGGCCACGGCCGCGGATCGCGGATGTCGAATACGAGCCCGCGGCCCCGGTCCGGTTGTGTGGGTCCGGGCGGGCCGGGCGCGCGCCGCCGCGTGCTAGGATTCGGTGATGCGCATCGCGACATGGAACGTGAACGGGTTGCGTGCGCGCCTCGACTACGTGCGCATCTGGCTCGAAGCGCGGCAGCCCGACATCGTCGGCCTCCAGGAGCTCAAGGTGAGCGAGGAGGAGTTCCCCGCGTCCGCGTTCGACGACCTCGGCTACGAGGTCGTGGTGTACGGGCAGAAGGCGTGGAACGGCGTCGCGATCCTGAGCCGGCATCGCGCCGAGCCGACCCTGCGGGGTCTCCCCGGGCAGGAGGCGTTCGGGGCGCGGCTCGTCGGAGCGCGGATCGCGGGCCTCACGTTCGCCACCGTGTACTGCCCGAACGGCAAGGACCTTGCGCACGAGGACTTCGGGCGCAAGCTCGAGTGGTACGACGACCTCGCGCGGTACTGGCCCTCGGAGGTCGGGGCGGACGAGGCGGCGGTCCTTTGCGGCGACTTCAACGTCGTCCCCGCGCCCATCGACTCCTGGCGCGGCGAGGCGGGCGACGGCTCCATCTTCCATACCCCCGAGGAACGGTCTCGGTACGGCGCGCTGCTCGAGCTCGGCTTGCGGGACCTCTTCCGGGAGAGCTGTCCGGACACCCGGGCGTACTCGTGGTGGGACTACCGGGCGGGGGCGTTTCCGCGCGGGCACGGCCTTCGCATCGACTTCGTGCTCGGCACGAACCGGGTCCTCGAGCGGGTGGTCGAGGTGCGGATCGACCGGGACTTCCGCAAGAAGCAGGAGGGCCTCACCGCATCGGACCACGCGCCGGTCATCGCCGATCTCGACTGGGAGGCGGTCTGACCGTGTTGCCGCCGGCGGTGTCCGCAACGCCCCGCCGCCGGTGCGCAGGGGCGGCCTTCCGCTGACCGAAGCCGCGGTTCCGGGGCGCCGGTCGCCTTGAGCGCGCTACACGTCTTCCGCGTATTCCTTCGTCTCGGCCTCACCTCGTTCGGGGGGCCGACCGCGCACCTCGGCTACTTTCACGACGAGTTCGTCACGCGGCGGCGCTGGCTCGACGAGGCGTCCTGGGCGGACCTCGTCGCCCTCTGCCAGTTCATGCCCGGACCGGCGAGCAGCCAGGCGGGGCTCGCGATCGGCTACCTTCGCGCCGGCTGGGCGGGCGCGGCGATGGCCTGGGTCGGCTTCACGATGCCCTCGGCAATCATCATGACCCTCTTCGCCCTCGGTTTCGCGTACGGGTGGAGCGGCGAGGCGGCGTGGCTGCACGCCCTCAAGCTGGTCGCGGTCGCGGTGGTCGCCCAGGCGGCCTGGACGATGGGACGGAGCCTGTGGACGGACCGGCGCCGCGCCGCCATCGGTCTGGTCGCGGCCATCCTTCTCCTGCTGCTTCCGCTCCCCGCGATGCAGATCGCGGTCATCGCGGCCGGCGCGCTGGCCGGCCGTTGGCTGCTCGAGTCGCAGGGCGGGCCGGAATGCCCGCGCGGGGCCGGGGAAGGGTGGTCGGTGGAGAGCCGCGGGCGCCGCCGGACCGGCGCGTTGCTCCTCGGCGTGTTCGCGGTCTCCATCGTCGCCCTGCCGCTCGCGGTCACCGCCGGCGCGTCCCCGGGGCTCGCGGTGTTCGATGCGTTCTACCGGGCGGGCGCCCTCGTCTTCGGCGGGGGCCACGTGGTGCTCCCTCTCCTCGAGGGCGAGGTGGTGGCCCCGGGTTGGATGGACCGCGACGCGTTCCTCGCCGGGTACGGAGCCGCCCAGGCCCTCCCGGGGCCCCTCTTCACGATCGCCGCCTTTCTCGGCGCGCACCTCCCGTTCTTCGAAAGCCCGTTGACCGGCGCCCTCGTCGCCCTCGTCGCGATCTTCGCCCCGTCCTTCCTGCTCGTGCCGGGGCTGCTGCCGCTCTGGAGCGGGGTTCGAGGGCGGCGCGGCGCCCGGACCGCGCTCGCGGGAGTGAACGCGGCGGTGGTGGGGCTGCTCATCGCCGCCCTCTACGACCCGGTGTTCACCGGGAGCGTGCGCGGGGCGGTGGACTTCGCGGGGGTGCTCGGCGCCTTCGCCCTGCTCTTCGTGCTCCGCTGGCCGCCGTGGCTGGTGGTCGTGCTTGCGGCGGTGGCGGCGGAGGCGGTGACACGCGCGCCCGGGCTCCTCGCCGGCGCCTGATTACGCTTGCGCGGCGGAACGCAGCGATCGGCGATGGCGGTTCGTCAGCCCGCGGGGTCGTTGCTCCCGGCGAGCATGTCGCCGAGCCGGTCGAGGGCGCGGCGGATGTTCTCGGTGCTGTTCGCGTACGAGAAGCGGACGTACCCTTCGCCGAACGCGCCGAAGCTCGTCCCCGCCACCGTCGCCACCCCCGCCCCCTCGAGAAGCCGGTTCTGGAAGGTGCGGGCGTCGAGACCGGTGCCGGTGATGTTGGGGAAGGTGTAGAACGCGCCGCCCGGGGTCCGGCAGGAGACGCCGGGGAGGGCATTCAGCCCGTCCACGATGACCGAGCGCCGCTCGTCGAACGCGTCCACCATCTCGCCCACCGCGTCTTGCGGCCCTTCGAGGGCCGCGATCCCCGCGAACTGCGTGGGCGCGTTGACACACGAGTGGCAGTTGATCGCGAGCCGGGTCGCGTGCTCCGCGAGGCCCTCCGGCCACACCGCGTAGCCGAGCCGCCATCCGGTCATCGCGAAGGTCTTGCTCCAGCCGTCGAGGAGGATCACGCGGTCCGCGATCTCGGGGTACGCGAGGAGGCTCGCATGCTCGCGGCCGTCGTAGATGATGCGGCAGTAGATCTCGTCGCTCAGCACGGCGACGTGGGGATGTTCCGCGAGGCCCGCCGCGAGCTTGTCGATCTCGCTCTTCGGCACCGCCCCGCCGGTCGGATTGGCGGGCGTGTTGAGGATGATGAGGCGGGTCGCGGGGGTGATGTTCGCGAGCACCGACTCGGCGTCGAAGGAGAAGTCCTGGCTCTCGAGGAGCGGGATCGGGACCGCCTTCGCCCCGCTGTACTCGATGACCGACTCGTAGATGGGGAAGCCGGGGTTGGGGTACATGATCTCCGTTCCGGGCTCCCCGAACATGAGGATCGCGAAGAACATCGTGACCTTGCCGCCGGGAACGATCACGATCCGGTCCGGGTCCACCTCCACCGCGCGCCGCGCCGCGATGTCGGCCGCGACCGCCTCGCGGAGCGCGGGGATCCCGGGAGCGGGGGTATAGCCGTGGTGTCCGTCGCGCAGGGCCTTGACCGCCGCCTCGACGATGTGGGGCGGGGTCTTGAAGTCGGGCTGCCCGATGCCGAGGTTGATGATGTCGCGCCCGCCGCGCGCCAGCTCCTCGGCCCGGGCGAGGACCTCGAACGCGGTCTCGGTCCCGAGATGGGACATCCGTTCGCTCAGTTCAGGCATTCGTCCTCCCTCGTCGTCGCATCCGGTTCCCGACCGCAATCGTACCGCAGCCGGAGCGGGGCGCTCCCGTTACACTGCTCTGCCGCCACTCGTCTGCCAGGAGGGAGACCATGAACGATGCGCTTGTTCCCGCACCGGCAACGCCCGGAGCCGCCGATGTCGGTAGGTGACTATGCCGGATACGAAAGCGCTCTGCTCGGGAATCTCTGGAGCTGGGCCGACCGATATCACTCGAACGAACTCGATGGTGACGGCCGGATCGGTCGACCCCCGGTCCTTCGAGCCGAATTCGCATCGAAGAACGTACTCGTTCCATCAGACCCGACCAGAGCCCGCGAAATCGTTTCCATCGTTCCCGAGAAGGAACGCCATCAGTGGTTCCGCAGCTTCAAGAGCTCGCAAGCACTGGCGCAGAGCGTCTTCGGAGCAGTGAGCAACTTCGGTCGCCTCGACTTGCTCGAAGGCGTCATCGCCGACTGCGGACGACCGGCCTTTCTCGAAGAAACACGCGGCGCGTCCCTCGTCCTCGAGTACCAGGTCGACAGCTTGGACGAGCCGAGGCGGACGAGCGTCGACGTGCTTCTCGAGACCACCTCCAGACGCGTCGCCGTCGAATGCAAGTTCACGGAACGCAAATTCGGAGTCTGCTCGCGGCCGGGGCTGCGTCCAGACGACGAGCAGTACTGCGACGGGAGTTACCGGCTCCAGCGCGGGCGCTGCGAACGCTGCGTCCTGACCGAAGTTGGTATCCGTTACTGGACTTACCTGCCGCAACTGTTCGACTGGGCCGCCGACCACGACCTGCAGCCCTGCCCGTTCTCCGAGGTCTACCAGCTCGCACGAAACGCTCTGGCGGCCACGGTGACTGCCAACGACTTCGACCCGAACCCGGGACATGTCCTGATCGTCTACGACGCGCGCAACCCGGAATATGCGCCCGGCGGCGCAGCGCAGCGCCAGTACGAGTCTGCGATCGGAGACTGCCGGATACCTGGCCTGCTCCGTCGCTTGAGCTGGCAGCGTTTGGTGGGCGCGTTCGCGTGCGCGCCGGAGCTCGCCTACCTCGTGGCCGGGCTCAAGGGCAAATTCGGCATCAGGCCGGAGCAATGAGGCACCGGGAATCCGGCGCGCGATGCAGATTCAGGGTACGGTCATCGTGTCCGCCTTCTTCGACGCGTTTGCGACTATCGCGGATGAGCCGCTCGAAAACGGCGTAGCCGTCGGCATGCATCCAGCCGGCGAAGCCGGCCGGATGCTCTTGACTTCCAGGGTGACTGGCGATCTCGTGGGGTTACGCTCGGCCGAATTCGTCGCGGGAGACTCCCGGGTCGCGGAGGATTGCGCGGACCTTGCCCGGCTTCAGGTCACGGCTGCCCCTGTTCGGGATGGTGTCAAGTCTGAAAATGCTAGCGGGGGCAACGTATTAGTGAGGTTGGGTCGAGGAGAAGCCCCAGGGGGCCCCGGGGCTTAATTTTTGGCTTCCTGGGGAGGGGCCTTGGGCAATTTTCACCCTATCTCCTATCTCCCTTAGTACCTCTTCCTCTGCCTTCGCGATCTCCTCCTCGGAGAAACCTAACTCGCGGAGGAGTGCATCCGGATCCCCTTCTCGAAACCTCCTCAGGGCGTCGGCCCTCTCCTTGGAAAGGCCTTGCGGACGGCCTGTCTTGGGATCAATCCTCCTCAGATCCGATTTATCGTCAAGTGGCATCGTCGCTCTCCTTCGTCCAGCTTCCGTACCTGCTACCGTTCGGTTCTCGAGAGAATCGGCCGTGGCCATGATGAAGATGTTGTCGCGGCCTGCGTCTCGTAGTCAGTGGTACTCCCAGAGTAGTTTCAGCGTTTCGGGTGTGAGATTTGCGACATCCATGGAGCGTCTCCGAAAGGTGCCGCAAGGGCTCAGGGAACGAATCGAAGGCTCAGTCCGGGATGCGGTAGCTCGCAATGGTCACTTGGCCGCGGACCCCGTCGTAAATCATCACCGTGCCCTGAAGGAAGGTACGGCCAAGGAGAACGCGGTGCGGCTGCTCACCGGCGCCAAGATCGACGCCGGCGAAGGCGCCGAACTCGAAGATCTCGAGTGCCGGAATCGCAACCCTGGCCGCGTAAAGGGGATGGCGGCTTGCCCCAGCCGCGCCGACAATCATGACGAAGTCCACCACCGGCAGGCCCAAGGACTCGGCCACCTGGATGTCGATGCAGCTTTGGGTCGCTCCGGTGTCGACCAAGGCATGCGTGGTGTGCCCTTCGGTCGGTGGCCGCGGCGGATCGACGAGCGGGGATACGACGACCTCGAGGCTTGGCCCGAATTCGTGGAGTGCGGTTTGGTCCGGCCTGCCGTCGGAATCGACGAAGGACGCGTCAGCGAGCGGCATGAACGGACCGGAACGCCACGGAGGCGGGCATGGCGATGCGCCTCGGGGTGCCTACCTGGCGGATGAGGTACGGCCCTTGGCCGAAGCGCCGGACCGCTTCGCGCGCAGCGTTGTGGAAGCTGTCGAATGACCCGACGAGTTCGGCGTCGTGGAAGACGACGAACTTGTGGATGTGATGCTCCTCAAGCGTCTTGCTCATCGCCTCGTAGGCTTCGATGTTCTGTTCAAGCTCGGATGGAGTGCTCATGGATTGGTTCCGGGGTGGATCGGGCAGAGGTGAACAGGTCCGCCGCATCAATACCTGATCGTGGTGGGTGTCGCAAGGTCGGGAGGCGGCGCGACAACGCTCAGCTCAGGCATTCCTGCTTCCCTCCTCCTGCCAGGATGACTGGCGGTTTCGTGGGGTTAGGCGCGGTCGAATTCTTCGCCGGAGACTCCGAGGTCGCGGAGGATTGCGCGGACCGTGCCCGGCTTCAGGTCGCGGCTGCCCCAGTTCGGGATGGTGGTCCTTCCGCGAGTGGATGGGCGGACCCGGATCTCGTGGTCGCCGCGTGCCCGCCGGTCCAGTTCACACCCGAGCCGTCGCAGCTTGCGCGTGAGTTCACGGTATCTCAGGCCGCGACCATGACTTCGCCGACCGCGCGGTCTTCGCCGAGATCCGCCGCCGCCGCCACCTTGCGCGGAAAGGGATCGCCGCGGTCGCGGCAGGATTCGATGAACGCGGTGGAAACGCTTTGCAGGTTCTCCACCGCCTGGGCGGCGGTGTCGCCCCACGCCCGACAGCCCGGCAGGTCGGGTATCTCGGCGAGGTACCGGTCTTCGGTCTCTTCCGAGGGTTCCTTCAGCACGAACTTCATTCGGTAGAGCTTCATTCCGCTTCCTTCCGCATCTTCCCGGCCGCTGCTCGGTGGATCGTACCGCAGCCGTCCGCCCGCTCTCCCGCTACACTCCTGCGACACCACTCATCTGCCAGGGGGACGCGCATGAGCGACCACCGTCCTGCCCGCAAGGCCCGCGCGGTCGGCATCAACCACGTCGCGCTCGAGGTCGGGAACATTGACGAGGCGCTCGCCTTCTACGGCGGCTTCCTCG
>JAJECB010000342.1 GCA_022822245.1 Gammaproteobacteria bacterium | reverse complement strand
ATGGCTGGGGAAACTGGCCCAGGAGGATCGCAGACTGATCGGTCGGGACATCATGAAGGTCGAATTCGGCTGGCCTTGCGGTCCGCCCCTTTGCACGTCTCTCACGAACCATCCAGGATTGCATGAGGTACGCTGCAATCTGACCGGCAGACGGATCGCCAGGGTGTTCTTCATCGTCTCCGGAGGAAACATGGTGCTTCTGCACGGTTTCGTCAAGAAAACCCGGTCAACACCCGCTACGGAGCTGAAGCTCGCGGAGCGACGAATGAAGGAGCACAACCGCCATGACTGACAGGAACCCCCGTGTCGGATCGACACTCAAGAGCCTCCTCCGGAAGGACGGCACCTACGAAGACGCCAAGGAGCAAGCAATCAAGTCGGTACTCGCCTACAAGCTGGATCAGGCGATGAAGGCGCAGAATCTCTCCAAGGCGAAGATGGCTGAGCGCATGGAGACGAGCCGCTCGCAGCTCGATCGCGTGCTCGATCCGGAGAACGAAGGCGTGACCCTGCAGGCGCTGAAGCGCGCGGCGGCCGCCGTCGGGATGCGCATCGAGCTGGAGTTGCGACAGCCCTGACCCGTACGACGCCGATGCAGGAAACCGCGTCATGGGACAGTTCCCGCGAACCGAGTGCGACGGGTAGTTCAGCGCCGAAGGCCGCGGCACTTGGTTCGAACCCAAGTCAACTACGTCGAAGCTTCGCCATCAATCAGGGCCTTCCGTTCTTTGGGAGACAACGTTGCCAGAATCTTTCCGACGGCCACCATCTTTCCGTCTCGCTCCTTGTCCTCCGCCGAATAGGGGATTGTGGCGAACCTCTTCAGTTCGAGTACGACGTTGCGACGCCGACCCGACACGACCAAGCGTTCTCCCTTCAACGTGACTTCGAACTGATAGTCTCCCGTGGATCGAGCCGCCCGGTACAGCCTGTCTCTTGCACTGACGAGCGGGCCCAGAGACCCCGAGAACGCGTCGATGCTCCCGACCTTTCGCTGTGCAATGACGAGCATTCCCTCTACCCGGGCTTGTCTCTCATCCTCCATCATGTCTTCCGGAATACCATGAAAATCATCCTTTCCACCCAGGATCCACCAGTTTCTGCCTGATGCGTCTCCCAGCCACTTGTAGCGACTTCCCACCCTGACAAGCTTGACGGCGTAGTGCTCCTGAACCGCGCCCATGACACGATTCCGATCCAGGTTGTCGAATTTCCCAACCGGATGTTTCATGGAGTCTTCTTCCCCGAATCAAGAGGGAATGAGCCAGCGAGGCCGAGCTCCTCGATGAGCCGGGCGCGCATCCGGAACTTCTGGGGCTTGCCGGTGGCCGTCACCGGCATCTCGGAGACGAAGCGCACGTGCCGCGGGACCTTGTAGTGGGCGATGCGGCCGCGGCAGAACTCGCGGAGCCCCTCTTCGGTGAGGCCGCGCCCGGGCCGCTGGATCACGAAGGCCGAGACCTCCTCGCCGTAGCGCTCGTCGGGCACCCCGAAGACCTCGGCCGCCGCCACGTCCGGATGGGTGAGGAGGAAGTCCTCGATCTCCGCCGGGTACACGTTCTCGCCCCCCCGGATGAGCATGTCCTTCAAGCGGCCGACGATGCGGCAGTAGCCCTGTGCATCGACGGTCGCGAGGTCGCCCGTTCGCATCCAGCCGTCCACGATCGCCTCGCGCGTCGCCTCCCGGTCGCCCCAGTAGCCCCGCATCACCGAGTAGCCGCGCGTTTGCAGCTCGCCCTGCACCCCGACCGGCGTCGTCCGGCCCGCCTCGTCCACGATCTTCACCTCGACGTGGGGCTGGATCCGACCGACCGTCGAGACGCGGCGCTCGATGCCGTCGTCCACGCTCGACTGGAAGGAGATCGGGCTCGTCTCGGTCATGCCGTAGGCGATGGTGATCTCGCGGCAGCCCATGTCCCGCACCACCCGCCGCATCAGGGTCACCGGGCAGGGCGCCCCGGCCATGATCCCGGTGCGCATGGCCGAGAGGTCGAAGCGGCCGAAGTCCGGGTGGTCGAGCATGGCCGCGAACATCGTCGGCACCCCGTGCACCGCGTTGCAGCGCTCCGCCTCGAGCGCCGCGAGGGTCTCGCCGGCGTCGAACGTCTCGCCCGGGAAGACCATGGCCGCCCCGTAGGCGGCGGCCGCGAGGTTCCCGAGCACCATGCCGAAGCAGTGGTAGAGGGGCACGGGGATGCAGAGCGCCTCCCCGGGCTCAAGCCGCATCGTGCGGGCGCAGGAGATGGCGTTGTTGACGATGTTGCGGTGGGTGAGGGTGGCTCCCTTCGGCGCCCCGGTGGTGCCGGAGGTGAACTGGACGTTGATGGGGTCGTTCGGCCGGAGCCTCGCGGAGATCGCGTCGAGGCGCCAGCGCTGGCCGCCGCCCCCCCGGTCCATCACCTCGTCGAAGGCGAAGCAGCCGGGGGCCGGCTCGGGGCCGAGCTGGATCACGGTACGAAGGGCGGGGAGGCGCTCGGCCTCGAGGCGGCCCGGCCGGCAGCGGTCGAGCTCCGGCACAACCTCCCGCAGCATCTCGAGATAGGCGGAGGTCTTGAGCTGGCGGGCGGTGATGAGGGCCTTCGCGCCGACCCGGTCGAGCGCGTACTCGAGCTCCGAAGCGCGGTAGGCGGGGTTGATGTTGACGAGAACGAGACCAATGCGGGCGGTCGCGAACTGCGCGATCAGCCACTCGGGCCGGTTCGGGGCCCAGATCCCGATCCGGTCCCCACGGTACAGGCCGAGGCTGAGGAGCCCGGCCGCGAACCGGTCCACCCGGCGCGCGAGCTGCGCATAGGTCCAGCGTTCCCCCGCGGCGCGGAAGACGGCCGCGGTGCGCGGCCCGTGGCGGCGGACGACCTCCGCGAGGAAGGCGGGGATGGTCGCATCGAGGAGCGGGCGGTCGGCCGACCCCCTTACGTGGGAGAGGCCGTCCACCGGGGCAACGCCCCGCTCGCCCGGCCGGGACGCCATCTCACCCGCCTCCCGCCGCGAGCCACGGCGCGTTTTCGAGGTCCATACCTGGCGAGCCTTCGCCTTCGACCGACCATGCACGAATCAGCCGATGGGAGCGCGCCAGTTTCCCGGGAGCACGGGCCGCCCGCCCGCGGTGTGCGGCCGGCCCGCGACTCTCCAGGCGGGCTGGAAGCCCGCGCTCCGGCGACGCCGCGGTCACGTCACAACCGGCGCCAGTCGTCGGCCTGCTCGAAGGCGGCGGCGGCGCGGTAGATGGTGGCTTCCCGCCACCTCCCGGCGACGAGCATCAGCCCCACCGGGAGCCCGTCGCTCATCCCGCAGGGGATGGACATCGCGGGGTGCCCGGTCACGTCGAAGGGGGAGGTGTTCGCGAGCATCTCGAAGGCCCGCTGGCAGTACAGGGCGAGCGAGGCGTCGGGGGGCGGCAGCGGCGTCGCCTTGACCGGAAGGGTGGGCATCAGGAGGAGGTCGTAGGCGCCGAACATCTTGTCGTACTCCTCCCGGAGCTGGCGTGCGAGGTTCTGGGCCTTCGCGTAGTAGTGCCCGCGGTGGTGCTTCAGGTAGTACTGCCCCATGAACATGCAGATCTTGAGGGTGTCGGAGAGCTCGTCCGCGCGGCTTCGCCAGTTGGCGTGGAAGTCGAGGAGCGATGTCGTGTACATGCCCTTCCAGCCGGTCCCCATGCCGTTTCCGAGCATCATCTGGTTGGTGAGGCCCTCGAGCGCGATCGGGGTCCAGATCGCGGGGCCGCTCAGGTGCGCGGGGATCGACACCTCGTCGACCGTCGCGCCGAGCCGCCGGAGGAGCTCCGCCCCCGCCCGCACCTTGGCGTCCACGTCCGCCTCCGAGTTCGCGTGTCCGAAGCCTTCCTTGACGAGCCCGATGCGAAGGCCGCCGGCGCCGCGCCCGATGGCCCCGGGGTAGTCGTCCACCTGCGGGTCGTACTGGCGCGGGTCGAGGCCGTCCGCCCCCGCGATGGCCTGGAGCATCACCGCGTTGTCGCGCACGTTCTGCGTCATCGGCCCGGTGTGATCGATGGTGGTCTCAATGGGCATGACCCCGGTGTAGGGGACGAGTCCGTGGGTCGGCTTCAGCCCGTAGCAGCCGCAGTAGGCGGCCGGCATGCGGATCGAACCGCCCTGGTCTCCGCCGATCGCCATGTCCACGTCGCCGTTGGCGACGAGCGCGCCCGAGCCCGACGACGACCCCCCCGCCGAGTAGCCCGGCTTGTGGGGGTTCACGACCGGTCCGGTCGCGTTGGTATGGCTTCCCCCCGAGAGGCAGAAGTACTCGCAGTGCGCCTTGCCGGTGATGGTCGCGCCGGCGTCGAGGAGGCGGGTCACGATGGTCGCATCCACGTCCGGGGTGTAGCCCTTGAGAGTGGAGGCGCCGTTCATCATCGGCACCCCCGCGAGGCACACGTTGTCCTTGAGGGCGACCGTCCGGCCGTGGAGCGGCCCGCGGGGTGCGCCCCGCACCTCGGTCTTCACGTACCAGGCGTTGAGAGGGTTCTCCTCGGGCGAGGGGCGGTAGCCGGCGGTGCGCGGGTAGAGGACCGGCGGAAGATTGTCCGGCATCGCGTCGACGACGTCGTAGGCGTCGAGGGTGCCCTGCATGACGTCGAGGAACTCCTGGACACGGGTGTCGGACATGCTCATGCCGAGCTCGCGGACGATCTCCTTGAGCTGGGCGAGGGTCG
>JAJECB010000218.1 GCA_022822245.1 Gammaproteobacteria bacterium | reverse complement strand
CCACCGCGAGAAGAACGGCTACGGGCTGACACCCGTCACCCTCCGGTTTCGCGACGGCCGCTCGACCGAAGGCTGCGTCTACATCGCCCCGCGGGACAACCACGCGTTCCTCGGGCCGGCGCCGCTCGAGGCGATGGCGGCCCAGATCGCGCGCTGCGAGGGCCCAAGCGGGACCAACCTCGACTACGTGCTCCGCCTCGCCGACGCGCTTCGCGGACACGGCATCGACGACCCCCACGTCTTCGAGATCGAGCGGAGCGTGCGGGGCGCGGCGCCCGATCGTCGCTGAGGAGGGCGCCGCCTTTGCAGGTCGACCGGGGCGCGCGGGTTCACCTTCCGTAACGGACCGAGATTGGCACTCTCTCGGGGAGAGTGCTAAACTCCGCTCCACGCACTCATCAGACCAGAGGCAAATCAACGCCATGGGCAAAGCACTGGAACTCTCGCTCGCAGTCCCGTCGGGGGGCAGCCTCGAGGCGTACCTCCAGGCGGTGCACACCATTCCCATGCTCTCCGAGGACGAGGAGCGGCACCTCGCCGAGCAGTTCCGCGACCACGAGGACCTGGAAGCGGCTCGGGGACTCGTTCTCTCGCATCTTCGCTTCGTTGCCCGCGTCGCCCGCGGGTACTCCGGCTACGGCCTGCCTCAGGCCGACCTCATCCAGGAAGGCAACGTCGGGCTCATGAAGGCGGTCAAGCGCTTCGACCCGACCTTGGGCGTTCGTCTCGTCTCCTTCGCGGTCCACTGGATCCGGGCCGAGATCCACGAGTACATCCTGCGCAACTGGCGCATCGTCAAGGTCGCGACCACCAAGGCCCAGCGCAAGCTCTTCTTCAACCTGCGCAGCGCCAAGAAGCGCCTTGGCTGGATGAACCACCAGGAGGTGGAAGAGGTCGCGGCGGATCTCGGCGTGCCGTCGCGCACCGTGCTCGAGATGGAGCAGCGGCTTCACGCCCGCGACACCCCCTTCGATCTGCCGGTCGACGCCGACGGCGACGTGGCCGCCCCCTCCGGGTGGATCGAGGATCGCCGGTTCGAGCCCGAGCAGCAGGTGGAGGCCGAGGAGTGGGAAGCGAGGTCGACCCGCTCGCTCTACGAAGCCCTGGAGACCCTCGACGATCGCAGCCGGTCCATCCTGACCCGGCGGTGGCTCCAGGAGGAGAAGTCGACCCTCCAGGAGCTCGCCGACGAATACGGCGTGTCGGCGGAGCGGATCCGGCAGATCGAGAAGAACGCCATGAAGAAGCTGCGGGGCCGGATCGAAATCTGATCCCCCGGACGCTCCCGGGCCGAGCCGCTCGTTTGCCGAGAGGCTTCGCCCGGGGATCGGGCCGAAATCTCCAGCGGAATGAGGACGAGCCCGGCGACACCGCGCCCGGTGCTTGCGACCACCTTCCCGATGGCATAGAAAGGGGCGCGGTTTCTCCCCGGAGCCTCGCCCATGACGGTCAGCACCGCCCGCGACATCGCCATGAAGGGCGGCGGGTACTACTCCCGCGCGACGATCGGCGCGAAGCACGTCATCGACGGCGCCACCCCCCTCATCCTCGACAGCATCGAAGACATGAGCCCGCCCGACGACGGCTCGATCTTCACGATGTCGGACATGGGCTGCGCCGACGCCGGCACCTCGATGACGATGGTCGGCACGGTGCTGAAGGCGGTGCGCCGGCGCATCCCTTCGCGGCCGATTCAGATGGTCTACACCGACCTCCCCCGCAACGACTTCAGCCAGGTCTTTCGCAACGTCCTCGGCCTCACCGACGTCGTTTCGTACCACGACGAGATCGACAACCTCCACGTCTTCGCCTCGGGAACCTCGTTTCACCGCCCGATCCTTCCGCCCGGAACCCTCCACCTCGGGTTCTCGGCCACCGCGTCGCACTACCTGAGCGAGAAGCCGGCGAGGATCGCGAACCACGTGCACATGGTCGGGGCGGCCGGCGCGGAGCGGGACGCCTACGCCGAGCAGGGCCGCCGCGACTGGGAGGCGATGCTGCTCCACCGGGCGCGCGAGCTCGCCCCCGGGGGGCGACTCGCCCTTTTCAACTTCGGGATCGACGAGGAGGGGCGCTATCTCGGAAACACGGGCGGGATCAGCATGTTCGACACCTTCAACGCGCTCTGGGAAGAGCTCCGCGACGAAGGGTCGATCACCCCGGACGAGTACGTCGACACCAACTTCCCCCAGCATTACCGCACGGTGGAAGAGTTCACCCGGCCGTTCCGGGACCCGGCCAACCCCGTGCACCGGGCGGGCCTGCGGCTCGAACACGCGGAGACGCGGGTGGTGCGGTGCCCGTTCGAGGCCCACTTCGAGGAGCACGGCGATCCGGCGAAGTTCGCCCGCGAGTACATCCCGACCCTGCGCTCGTGGAGCGAGTCCGCGTTCGCGAGCGGTCTCTCGGCCGACCGGCCGGCGGAGGAACGCACGGCCATCCTCGACCGCTTCTACGATCGCTACGAGGCGAGGGTCCGCGAGGCGCCGCACGGCCACGCCATGGACTACGTGCACTGCTACCTCATCGCGTCGAAGGTCCGCGGCTGAGCGAAGCCGTGCATCCCTCACCCTGCCCCAATCGCGGCGCCCCCCTCTCCGGCGGCGCCACGATCCGTTACGGTGCATCGCGAGCGTGAGCCACGGGGTGAGAGACACGAACCCGACGCCTGCGACGATTCGGCCACCCGGCGAGGTGATGCGGCTCTCCCGGCTCGGCCGGTTCCATCCGACCCGCCTCAGCTTCGCCCGGACCCTCGTCCGCCGCATGGCCCGGGAGGGCTGGTGCATCGAGACCGCCCTCCGCGACCTCGACGACGACGGCTACGGTCGCGTGGCCTACCACGTGCACACGCCGGCCGGGGTGCTCGGTTTCGCGGCGTTCTCGCACCATCTCGACCCCGCGGACCGGACCGACCGGGTCATCGCCGAGCGCTGGGACGCGAGCTTCGCCCTCACCCTGGAGCCGCCGGCCCCGGCCGATCTCGAACGCCTCGAGGACAACGTGCCGCGCCAGGAGGCGGGGCGTTGCGGGGCGGGGGAGATCGTGCTCAGCCGCGCCAATCGGAGCGTGCGACTCTTCGACGACGTGGTGACCGCCCTCGCGGCCGGCCGCCAGCCTTCGCGCGACGCGATCGGCCGCGTCGGCTACCTGATGCGAACGACCGCCGTCTACGGCAACGGGAAGTTCGGGCTCGCGGACTTCGAGCAGGTCCGTCGGAGGGGGATCCTCACCCTGCCCTTCCAGGCGGAGATGCTCACCGTGTACCTCGCCCGGCACTTCAGCCTGGAGCTGGTGGACCACCTCGCGGCGCGGCGCGGGGGGCGCCGGGCGGCGGCCCTCGACCGGTCGCGGCGCCGGGCGCTCGGGGTCGGCAACGCGACCGGTCTCGGGATGGCTCCGTTCCTCATCAACCGCCCGCAACTCATCGGGCGCTGGATCCGGATGCGCGAGATCGCCCTTGCCCGGGTGAAGGAGGTCGAGCGGGCCGATCCGCCGGAGCGAGCGCGGTTCCGGACCCTCCTCGCCCGCGCCCGCACCCACGTCGACGAGTGGCGGGCGCAGGTGGGCGACGAGACCCTCGGGCGGCGACTCGCAACCGCCGGCCGGCGCCTTGCAGAGCTCGAACGCCTGGTCGGCCCGGGCGGCGACCCGATCCTCCTCGCCGGCCGCCGGCCCTGGGCCGCGCTCGCCGACTGGGCGGGCGACGACGCGGAGACCGGGGAACTCCTGAACAGCCTCCTCATCGAGCTGTACCCCGACCGGGTCGACGACCTCGAAACGACGGCCGGCTCGGACGAGCGGGAGGAGGTGCGGCCCGCGATGGCGGTGGAGGCGCTGAGACGGATGATCGAGGACCGCTATGGCTGGGCGCTCGAGGTGGACTTCGACCCGCCCGAGTCCCGGGCGCTCTTCTGGTACTACTCGAAGGAGAAGGAGGAGCCGAGGCTCGGGTTCCGCTACGAGGAGCCGGGGGCGGACCGGGAGCTTCGCCTCGGGATCGCCCGCCAGGCGGCGGACCTGCACCGTGCGCTCGAACGCGCCGACCCCGCGATGCCGGTCGGCCGCTTCCTCCTTGCGAACCCCGAGCTCCGCCAGGCCGTGCGACGCATCCAGTCGCTCGACGATGCCCCCTACGCGGAGATCCACGAGAACCTGCTCGACCGGGACTGCGAGCCGGTGGACCTGCTGCGCTGCAAGCTGTCGATGCTGGGGGCGAGCCGGTTCGATCCGAAGTCCCTCCTCTGGACCCGGGTGACGTTCTTCCAGGGCGCGCCGCTCGCGGACGAGCTCGAGAGCCCCGGCGCGGACGACTGGGCATTCGCGACGACCGGCGGCGGCGGCACCGCGTGAACGGGGCGGAACGGGTCCACGTCTCCCTCTCGGAGCTTCGCACCGCCGCGAACCGCGCCCTCCATGGAGCGGGGGCGCCGGCCGGCACCGAGCGCGACGGGGCGCGCTCGGCGGTCTGGCTCGAATCGCGGGGGCTCCGCGGCGCGGTCGCGCTCGTCTCCGAGCTCGGTGCGGTGGCGGAAGCAGGGAACCGACCCCCGAGCTTCGCCGGCAACCGGGTGGACCTCGCGGGCGGTCCGGTCCTCATCTGGGGCAGCACCCTCATCGAGACCGCGATGCTGGCCGCCGGCACCGCGATCGTCCTTGCGGGCTGCCGCACCCCCCGTGTCCTCCTTCCCGAAGCGGTGGTCCAGGCCGGTCACGGCTGGAGCTTTCGGCTCGAGGCCGGAGGATGCGAGGCCCTCGTCGCGGCGGGCGAGACGACCCTGGACCGGTCATTCGCGGAGCTCGATGCCGCCGACGTTCGCCTGATCGCGGCGGAGGGTCCGCCCACCACCGCTCTCCCGCCAGCGCCGGCGCGCTCCCGGCTGGCGACGCCGGAGCTCGAGTCGCGCCACGCCGCATCGCTTGCGCGCGGGCTCCGGCTTGGCATGGACGACTGGCGAGCGATCCGCGAAGCGGCGGCCCGGATCCTCGTTCCCGCTACCGAGCGATCGCGATCGCGCGGAGCGGGCGCGGAGGTCGACGACAACGTGTAGCCCTTTCGTTCCGGCCAGCCGGCCGGGCGACCGGCCGAGGGCCGGTGGTGGCGGCGACAGCGGCGCCGGCGCCCGCGCCCGCGCCCGCGCCCGGTCAGACCATCACCACCTGAAAATGGTGATCCACGAGCAGGCAGGCGAATATCCCGAAGAGGTACACGATCGAATATCCGAAGGTCTTCATGGGCAGCGTCGGGTCGTCCCGGAACATGAGCGCGAGCGCGTAGTACACGAACCCCGCGCCGAAGACGATCGCGCCCACCAGATAGACGACCCCGCTCATGCGGGTGACGTAGGGCAGCACGCTCGCGACGAGGAGCAGCAGGGTATAGAGCAGGATCTGGAGCCGGGTGAACGCGACCCCGTGGGTGACCGGGAGCATGGGCACGTCGGCCGCCGCATAGTCGCTCCGCCGATGGATGGCGAGCGCCCAGAAGTGGGGCGGTGTCCAGGCGAAGATGATGAGGAAGAGGAGCAGGGCGTGCGGGTCCACCGCCCCGGTCACCGCGGCCCACCCGATGACGGGCGGCATCGCCCCGGCCGCCCCCCCGATGACGATATTCTGTGGCGTGGCCGGCTTCAGCCACACCGTGTAGACCACCGCGTAGGCGGTCGTCGAGACCAGGGTCAGGGCGGCCGTCAGCCAGTTGACCCACGCGAGGAGCACGCCGGCCGAGGCGGCCGCGAGGATGCAGGCAAACACCGTCACGGACCGGGGAGCGAGCACGCCGGCCACCACCGGGCGGTTCCGGGTACGGGCCATGGCCGTGTCGATGCGCCGCTCCACCGCGTGGTTGAAGGCGGCCCCGGCGGCCGCGCCGAGCCCAATGCCCGCGGCGCCGGCGAGGAGGATGCCGACCGGCACCATCCCCGGCACCGCGAGGAACATGCCGACCACCGCGGTGAAGACGATGGTGACCACGATCTTCGGCTTGCACACCTCGAGGTAGGCGGTGCAATAGTGCCGCACCGGCACGGGCCCCGAGTCCGCCGCGGCGGCGCTCGCCCGAGGAACGGTCATGGTCTTCGGCTTGATCGGTGATGCATCGTGACCAGCGCAAGGAGCAGAAGCGCTGCCGCCGCATTATGGGCGACGGCCACCCCGAGCGGCAATCCGAGCCACACGTTCGAGACTCCGAGCGCGGCCTGGACGACGAGCAGCCCGAGGACCGAGAGGGTCGCCGCGGCGAGGCTCCGATCCGGCCTTCCCCTCCACAGCGCCGCCGCGCAAAGCCCCCCGAGGTAGAGGACGGTGACGAGCGCCCCGATGCGGTGCACCATGTGGATGGCGAGCCGCGCCTCGACGGTGAGCACCCCTCCCTCGAAGCCGGAGCGGGAACCGGCCTCCTGCCAGAGCCGGAATCCGGCCGCGTAGTCCCCGTCCGGCCACCACCGGCCGTGACACGTGGGAAAGTCCGGGCAGGCGAGCGCCGCGTAGTTGGCGCTGGTCCAGCCGCCAAGCGCGATCTGCATGGCAAGCACCGCCAACCCGATCGCGGCGGCGGGCCGCACCCATTCCGGGCGGGACCCCCCGGCGCGGACCGGCGGGCCGAGGTACAGCCGCCACAGCAGGCCGAGTATCGCCATCCCCCCGAGGAGGTGCGCGACCACCACCGCCGGCTGCAGCCGGAGGGTGACGGTCCACGCGCCGAGCGCGGCCTGAAACGCGACGAGAACGACGAGGGCGACGGGAAGCCCGAGCGGGCCGCCCGCCCCCGGCGCGCGGCGGCGGTGGCGGACGGCGGCGACGGCGAGGGCCAGGATCGCGAGCCCGAGGGCGCCCGCGAAGTAGCGGTGCACCATCTCGCGCCACGCCTTGCCTGCGTCGACCGCCGCGCCCTCGACGGTCGATCCGAGCCCGGACCCCTCCGGGCCGACCACCAGCCGGCCGTAGCAGCCCGGCCAGTCCGGGCAGCCGAGCCCCGCCCCGGTGAGCCGCACCCACGCGCCGAGCACGACGACCACGAACGCGAGGACCGTGACCCCGAGAGCGAGCCGGCGGAAGCGTCGCTCGTGCATCCGCCCCGCCAGCCCCTCCGGGCGCACGTCGGGTCGGATCATCCCGTCTGCCACTTCGAGTGCTTGAGGAGGCGGGTGAGATCGTCCTTGATCGCGCGCGGGCCGGTACTGGCCGGGAAGTACGAAACCACGAATCGCCGTGGGTCCACGAGCCAGGTCCCGGATTGGCCCTCTCCCCCCTCGCGGCTCGGATCTCGAAGGACCCGATGCCATGCCGGCGTGACCCGCGCCACCGGGTGATCGGCATCGGCCGGCGGCGGCGACGCCTCCGGAAGGAGGAGCAGCCGCTGCACCCGGCCTTCGTTCCTCCCGAGCGCCCGATGCGCCTGGCGCATCGCCCGGAGCGCCGCTTCGCACGCGCTCGCGCAACCGTCCGCGGCCAGGTGGACGAGGGTCCACCGGCGGTACAGCCAGTCCGCGGGAAGGGCGTTGCCGTTCACGAGGACGAGGCCGCCTTCCGGGGCGGGACGGGGCGGGTCGAGGAGCGAGCCGCGGTTCACCGTCCCCGGCTCGAACCACGATCCGACTCCGGAGTAGAAGACGAGCGCGAGGAGGGGCGGCGCCGCAAACACGGCGAACAACCCGAGGAGCGCCAGGCGCGAACGGGTCAGCATGTCCCGCGGCCGCGCGGTCCGACCGTCCGAGCCAGGCGCGGCCGGAGCGCCGGTGGAGATCGGCCGTCACCCACCGTGCGCGGAGAGCGGATGCACGCCCCCGCACGCCCCATCGCCACCGGGCCGCCCCACTCCCTGACCGGGATCTGCAACGAAACTCCCCCGGTCATGCGGCGCGCCGCTTGACGTTGACCGCCACCCAGATCCCGAACAACGCCGTCGCAAGCGCAAACCACTGAAAGGCATACCCCCGATGTCGGTCCGGGCTCAGGCCGGGAGCGGCCTTCCACTCCCGGACGAAGCCGTGCGGTACATCCCGGTCCAGGGCCACGAGCCATGCGGCGAGGGGATAGCCGAGCGAACGCTGCATGGCGTCGATCTCCACCCGCTGCACGACCTTCGGCCATCCGTCCGCCGCGTATCCGGTGTCGCCGAGCACGACGAGGTCTTCGCGCGGGAGACGAACGGTTCCCCGCAGACGGAGCGCGTCCGCGGGGGCCGCGATCTCGGGGAGAACGGTCCGGTCCGGACCGGCCGGGACCCAGCCCCGGTTGACGAGCACCGCGCCATGGCCCGCGATCCGGAAGGGAGTGAGCACGTAGTACCCGGCCCGGCCCTGGTGGGTACGGTTGTCCTGGAGGAACTGGCGGGACGGATCGTACCTGCCTTCGAGGCGGATCCGTGCGAACTCGCGGACCTCTCCGTCGAGGGCGGTCTCGTCGAGCACGATGGCGCGCGCCTCCTCGAACGCGGTCTCGCGCTCCTCCTTGCCCGCGGCCCGATCGAGCTGCCAGAAGCCGAGGCCGCAGAGCAGTCCGAACACCGCCGCGGCCGCCGCCGTCGGCAGGACGGAGGGAGAGAACCGGTAGCCGGCGAGCTTCAAGGGAGGCGACGAGATGCTGCCGCCGTTTCTCGAGACACAAGGGACACGAGCCGCTGGAACATCCGCGCTAGACTCCCTGCCGACGAACCGGCCCGGGAGCGAGCCCTCGTGAACTTCGCAACCATCATCATCGTGTTGATATTCATCGGTATCCTGGCGAGCCTGGGATCCGCTCTGGTCCATCTCGTCCGGGGCCGGGGAAGCTCGGAGCGAACCGCGAAGGCTCTCACCGTCCGCATCGGCATGTCCTTCGCCCTCTTCGCGCTTCTCTTCCTGCTCTGGTGGGCGGGCCTCATCCGCCCGCACGGAATCTGAATTCGTTCCGCCGCGCTCAGAGCCAGTAGACGAAGATGAAGAGCCCCAGCCACACCACGTCGACGAAGTGCCAGTACCACGCCGCCGCTTCGAATGCGAAGTGGTGCTTGGTGTCGAAGTGCCCCTTCATCCCCCTCAGCATGACCACCAGGAGCATGATCGCGCCGATGGTGACGTGAGCTCCATGGAACCCGGTGAGCATGAAGAAGGTCGATCCGTAGATCCCGGTCGTGAGCTTCAGGTTGAGGTGGACGTAGGCCTCGTAGTACTCGTACGCCTGCAGCGCGACGAAGAGGAACCCGAGCGCGACCGTCAGCAGCAGCCCCCAGATGAACTGCGGGCGGCTGCCCTTGATGATGCCCCAGTGCGCCCAGGTGACCGTGCCTCCGCTCGAGAGGAGGATGATGGTGTTGAGGGCGGGAATGCCCCACGCCTCCATGACCCGGTACGCGCCGCCGACCGCTTCCGGCCCGTTGGTCGGCCAGACCGAGTCGAACGCGGGCCACAGGAACAGGTTCGTCGCGACCCCGGTACCCTCGCCCCCCAGCCACGGCACGGAGTAGACGCGCGCGTAGAACAGGGCCCCGAAGAAGGCGCCGAAGAAGCACACCTCGGAGAAGATGAACCACCCCATCCCCCACCGGAACGAGCGGTCGACCTGGTCGTTGTAGATGCGGGACTCGCTCTCCCGGACCACCTGCCCGAACCACAGGAACATCATGGCGACGAGGATGACGAAACCGAGGGCCATCACCAGCGACGCGACGCTCGCGCCGTTGAGCATCGCGGCGAAGCCGGCAACGAGGGCGGTGAGCCCGATGGAGCCCATGATGGGCCATTTCGTGCCGTGGGGAAGGTAGTACTGGGCTTCAGCCATTGGTTCGGGTTCCGTCACTGGCGGCGGCGCTCGCGGCCGCCGACTGGGCGGCGGGCTCCGCCTCGAAGAAGGTGTAGGCAAGAGTCAGGGTGCCGATTCGGCGCGGGATCTCCTCGTTCACCACGAACCGCACCGGCATGTCGCGGGTCTCCCCGGGCTCGAGGCGCTGGCGGGTGAAGCAGAAGCATTCGACCTTGTTGAAGTGCGCCGCGGCGCCGACGGGGGTGACGCTCGGCACCGCCTGGGCGACCACCGGCCGATTGGAAAGGTTGGAGGCGGAGAAGCTCGTCTCGTAGACCTTTCCGGGATGAACCTCGAGGGGCTGCCCCGGGCCGTCGAACTTCCAGCGAAGGGCGCTGTTGACGGTGGCGACGAACTGGACCTTGACCACCCTCGTCGAGTCCACCCCGCCGGTCGCGGCCGTCGCCTCGGAGACGACCCCGGTGCGCCCGCCGATCCCGGTCAAGTCGCACACGATGTCGTAGAGCGGCACGAGGGCGTAGCCGAAGCCGAACATGGCCGCGGTCACGACGAGCAGCCGGATCGCCAGGCGCCGATTCGCACGTGCCGCGGGGCGGGCGGCGCTCACCACCGGCCCCCCATCACGAATATGAGCAGGTAGAACCCGACCGCCACGAGCGCGATCACCAGGGCGAGCCGGATGTTCGACCTGCGCTTTCGTTGCGCCGCATCTCGAGCATCGCTCAAGAGGAGCGCCTGCCTAGCGGACCACCGGCGGGGTCTCGAACGTGTGGTACGGCGCGGGGGAAGCCACCGTCCACTCGAGCCCCTCCGATCCGTCCCACACCTCGGACGTCGCCCGCTTTCCGCCCCGGCAGCACTTGAGCACGATCCAGGCGAACAGGAGCTGGGAGAGCCCGAACCCGAACGCCCCGATGCTCGACACCATGTTCCAGTCGGCGAACTGCACCGCGTAGTCCGGGATCCGCCGCGGCATCCCCGCCAGCCCGAGGAAGTGCTGGGGGAAGAACAGGACGTTGACGAAGATGGTGGAGAGCCAGAAGTGCCACTTGCCGAGCCGCTCGTCGTACATGTTGCCGGTCCACTTCGGCAGCCAGTAGTAGACCCCGGCGTAGATCCCGAACAGCGAACCGGTGACCAGCACGTAGTGGAAGTGGGCCACCACGAAGTAGGTGTCGTGGTACTGGAAGTCCGAGGGGACGATCGCGAGCATCAGGCCCGAGAACCCGCCGAGGGTGAACAGGATGACGAACGCGATCGCGTACAGCATGGGCGTCTCGAAGCTCATCGAGCCCCGCCACATCGTCGCCACCCAGTTGAAGACCTTCACCCCGGTCGGGACCGCGATCAGCATCGTCGTGTACATGAAGAAGAGCTCGCCCGCGAGCGGCATCCCGACGGTGAACATGTGGTGGGCCCACACGATGAACGACAGGAACGCGATCGAGGCGGTGGCGTACACCATGGACTCGTAGCCGAAGAGGGGCTTGCGAGCGAAGGTGGGGATGACCTGGGACACGATCCCGAACGACGGCAGGATCATGATGTACACCTCGGGGTGCCCGAAGAACCAGAAGATGTGCTGGAACAGGACCGGGTCGCCGCCCCCCGCGGCGTCGAAGAACGTGGTGCCGAAGAACTTGTCGGTAAGCAGCATGGTGACCGCCCCCGCGAACACCGGCATGGCCGCGACCAGCAGGAACGCGGTGATGAGCCAGGTCCAGATGAACAGGGGCATCTTCAGCAGGGTCATGCCCGGGGCGCGCATGTTCAGGATCGTCACGATGATGTTGATGGCGCCCATCACCGAAGCGATGCCCATCAGGTGGATGGCGAAGATCGCGAACGGAAGGTTCGCCCCGCCCTGGAGGACGAGCGGCGCATAGAGGGTCCAGCCCGCCGCGGGGGCGCCGCCCTCCATGAAGAACGTGGAGATGAGGAGCGCGAACGCGAACGGGAGGAGCCAGAAGCTCCAGTTGTTCAGGCGCGGGAGGGCCATGTCGGGGGCCCCGATCATCATCGGAACCATCCAGTTCGCGAAGCCCACGGTGGCCGGCATGATCGCGCCGAAGACCATGATCAGCGCGTGCATGGTGGTCAACTGGTTGAAGAAGTCCGGCTCCACGAACTGAAGGCCGGGGGACCACAGCTCGGTGCGAATGCCGAGGGCGAGAACGCCTCCGAGCAGGAGCATGAGGAACGAGAACACGAGGTAGAGCGTTCCGATGTCCTTGTGGTTGGTGGTGAACACCCACCGGAGGACGCCGGGCTCGGGGCCGTGGTGGTGATGGTCGTCGTGGTGCGCGTCGTGCGTCGTTGCCGCGCTCATTTCCCCATTCCTCCTGCCGTTCGTTCGCGACTCGGGGAGCCGCGGCCCCTCAGCGGACCGCCCGGATGTCGGCCGGCTGGACGATGTCGCCGACGTCGTTGCCGAGCGCGTTGCGCTGGAACGTGATGACCGCGGCGAGATCGGAGTCGTTGAGCTGCTCCGCGAACGCGGCCATGGCGGTGCCCGGCTTGCCGTTCATGACCCGATCGAGGTGGGCGTCGAGCGGACCGGTCGCGATCGGGCTGCCGGTGATCGCGGGAAAGGCCGGTGGCAGCCCCTGGCCGTTCTGCTGATGACAGGCCGCGCACGCGGTGATGTAGATCTCCTCCCCGCGCGCCATCAGCTCGTCCGCCGTCCAGTCACGCAGGGCCGCCTGGGCCGCCTCCGCCTGCGCCGCGTGGTGCTCTCCGACCCAGGCCGCGTAGTCTTCGCTCGAGACCGCCCGCACCACGATGGGCATGTATCCGTGGTCCTTGCCGCAGAGCTCCGCGCACTGGCCGCGGTACACCCCGGGCTCGTCGATGCGGGTCCAGAGCTCGTTGATGAACCCGGGGATCGCATCCTTCTTCATGCCGAGGGCGGGGACCCACCAGGCGTGGATGACATCATCCGCGGTGAGCAGGATCCGGACCTTCTGACCGACCGGAAGGACCACCTCCTTGTCGACCTCGAGCAGGTAGTGCTCGCGCGAATACGCGTCCGTGTAGATCGCTTCCCGGCTCTCCGGGGCGAGATTGCTGAAGAAGTCGACCTCGTCCTCCAGGTACTCGTAGCGCCACTTCCACTGGTGGCCGGTCACCTTGATGGTCATGTCGGCTTCCGACGTGTCCTCCATCACGATGAGCGCGCGGGTCGCGGGAATCGCCATCAACACGAGGATGAGCACCGGAATCACCGTCCACACGATCTCGGCAAAGGTGTTGTGGTGGAAGTTCGCGGCGGTGTGGCCGGCGGCCCGGCGGTGGCGGATCATGGAGTAGAACATGACGCCGAAGACGACGATCCCGATGCCGACGCACCACCACAGCATGAGCATGTGCTGGTCGTATGCCTCGCGGCTGATCAGGGTCACCCCGCGCGGCATGTTGAGCTCCCACGCCGCGTGTGCCGCTCCAAGCGGCAGCAGCGCGGCCAGGCTCGCCGCCGCCCGCGAGGCGCGGTGAACCCATCCACGGCAAAGTCGATCGTCGAGGGCCATCGGCTCTCCGTTCACTGGCTGGCCTTCCCGGCGCCCCGCCTCGGCGGCGCAGGCCGGTCCGGACTGCTTCCCACCCATCGAATCCGCTTCTTCAAGAATCCTGGTTGGCGGGAGACGCCGGGGCGGCGGCTTGGGGAACGGGCCGCAACAGCGTTCGGCGCAGGAGCTCGGCCGCCTGCCGCCGTTCGTCTTCCGCCAGAAAATCGCCCAGTGCGACCTCCTCATCGTGCATCGCGAGCACCAGCCGCGACGGATGCCCCCGGACCCGGGGGCGCTGCAATCGCACCCGCACCCACCCGCGGGGAAAGTCCCATCGGGCGGGGCGCGACGGACCGGAGCCCTTCTCCACCGCGACCCGTCCGCCCCTGACGGAGACCACCTCCATCCGATGGCCCCGCCGCTGCACCAGATAGAACGCCGATGCGAGGGCCAGCCATTCCGCTCCCGCGAGGGGCAGCACCGGCCAGAGCCCTGCACCTGCGAATCCCGATGCAAGGCCCGCGAGCACGACCGCCATGACCACGAGGAAGACCTTCGCTTGCCGCCATGAGAGAGACAGGTTCGGGCGCAGGACCAGGGTGTGGTCCGGCCCTTCGCCGCTCATCGACACCATGCCCGCGCTTCTCTCTCCCGTACGCGGCCGAACCCGGTCCGCCCGGAGCCGCGGCATGGTACTAGAGCCCCTGACGGGCCGCAATACGACCGGGCGCGGCCGCCAGGGCGGATGCGTTCTTTGACTGTTTGTGCTGCCTGACAATGAGTTGACGGCGATT
>JAJECB010000060.1 GCA_022822245.1 Gammaproteobacteria bacterium | reverse complement strand
GTCGGCACGGCCGCGCGCGAGCTCGTAGCCCGCGAGATGCCACCCCATGGTGCCGTTGCGGAGCGCGGTCACCCGGTTCGGGATGCCGGCGTTGATGAGAGACTGGGCGCCGATGATGCTGCGGGTGCGGCCCGCGCAGTTCACCACCACCAGCGTCTCGGGGTCCGGCGCGGCGTCACCCACCCGGTGCACGAGCTCCGCCCCCGGGCAGCAGAGCCCGCCCGGGATGCTCATCGCCCGGAACTCGTCCATCGGCCGGCTGTCGAGCACCACGAGGCGCTCCCCCCGGTCCATCATCTCCTTGAGCTCCTCGGCGGAGACCGAGGGGGTGTCGAACTCGTGCTCGATGAATTCGCCGAATGCCTTGCTCGGGACGTTGATGCCGCTGAACGCGGTGTAGCCCGCCGCCTCCCAGGCCGGGACCCCGCCGGCGAGCACCCGCACGTCCGTGTAGCCGAGGGCGGCGAGCCTGGCCGCGCCCCGCCCGGCGAGTCCCTCGCCTCCGTCGCAGAGGACCACGGGGACGCTCCGCCGCGGCACGAGCCGGCCGACCCGGAGCTCGAGGCGACTCAAGGGCAGGCAGGCGGCATAGAGGATGTGGCTCTCGCCGAACGCTCCCTGCTCCCGGAGATCGAGGAGGGCGAGCTCGCCCTCGCCGAGGAGGAGCGCGTGCAGCTCTTGCGGCGAGATCGTCGGGATAGTGGTCATGGGGACACCTTTTCCGCTGGAGCAGTAGGTCGGAGTCGCGTTTGGGCCGGAGCCGGGCTCGCGCTCACTGGAGCGCCTCCTCCATTCGTTCGAGCACCTGGGTGAGGATGGCCCGCGAGGTGGCGAAGTTGATGCGCACGTGCCCCTCGCCTCCGTCGCCGAAGTCGCGGCCATCGTTGAATCCGACCCGGGCCCGGTCGAGGAACCATTGGTAGGGGTCGGGCTCGAGCCCGAACTCCCGGCAGTCGAGCCAGCCGAGATAGGTCGCGGCCGGGAGCTCCATCCGGATCCCGGGAAGCCGCTCTGCGACGAAGGCGTGGAGGAAGTCGCGGTTGCCCTCGAGGTGGGCGAGGAGCGCCTCGAGCCATTCGTCGCACTCGATCCACGCGATGCGGGTCGCCTCCATCCCGAAGCTGCTCACCGCCCCCCGGATCCGCTCCGGCCAGGCGTTGAACCGTTCCGCGAGCCGGTCCGAGCCGAAGATCACCACCGCGCAGCGAAGACCCGCGATGTTGAACGACTTGGTCGCGCTCGTCATGGTGACGGTGCGCGCCTCGACCTCGGGGCCGAGGGACGCGAAGGGGATGTGCCGGAAGCCGGGATAGACGATGTCCGCGTGGATCTCGTCCGCCACCACCACGAGGTCGCGCTCGATCGCGAGCTCGGCCAGCGCCTCGAGCTCATCGCGCTCGAAGACGCGCCCGAGAGGGTTGTGGGGGGTGCAGAGGAGGAGGAGGCGGGTGCGCTCGTCGATGGCTGCCCGGAGCGCATCGAAGTCGATCTCGTAGCGGCCCTCGCCGCGCACCATCGTGCAGAAGTCGAGTCGACGCCCGGTCTCCGCCACCGTCTGCAGGAACGGGGGATAGACCGGGGTGAGCGTGCAGACCCCGTCGCCCGGCCGGGTGTACGCCTCGATCGCGATGTGGATGCCCTGCACGATGTCGGCGATCGCGATCATCCGTTCCGGCGCCACCTCCCAGCCCGGGAAGCGGCGGGCCGCGAAGGCCGCGAACGCCTCCGGCAGCCCGCTCGCCGGCAGCTTCGGCGAGTAGCCGAGGTCGTTCGCCTCCATCATCCCCGCGAGTCCGGCGCGAATGGGCTCGGCCATGTCGAAGTCCATGTCGGCTACCCACGCGGGGAGCACGTCGGGAGGGTAGCGAGTCCACTTGGTGCCGCGGCGCCGGCGGAGCGCCTCCAGGGATATCGCGTTGAAGTCGGGGGTCTCGCTCAATCTCGTGCTCCTCTTGCTCCGGGCTCGGGGCCGGCCGAGACCGGCGTCGAAGACGGCAGCCTGCGGTGGCGGCGACGGCGGTTGCCCCGGGGTTCCGATACGATCGCGCCTTCGCCGGCCGGACTCGGGAGAACGACCCCCCATGGGACAGCGCGATGCGGACGTCATTGTAGTAGGCGCGGGCAACGCGGCGCTTTGCGCCGCCCTCGCGGCTCGCGAGCAGGGGGCGCGGGTGACCGTGCTCGAGCGGGCCCCGGAGGAGGAATCGGGCGGCAACAGCCGCTACACCGCAGGGGCGGTGCGGCTCGTCTTCGGTGGGGTGGACGACCTCGTGGAGCTCATGCCGGACCTCACCGAGGACGAGCGTCGCAACGTCGACTTCGGCACCTACACCCGCGAGCAGTACTTCGACGACCTCGGCCGCCTCACCCAGTGGCGCTCCGATCCGGACCTCGCCGAGACCCTCATCGACGGCAGCTTCGAGGCGCTTCGCTGGATGCGCGGCTACCGGGTGCGCTTCAGCCCCTCCTACGGGCGCCAGGCGTTCAAGGTGGACGGGCGCTACCGGTTCTGGGGGGGCCTCGCGGTCGAGGTGTGGGGCGGCGGGCCGGGGCTCGTCCAGGCCCTCACGGAGGCGGCCCGTGATCACGAAATCCCCATCCACTACGGCACCCGGGCGACGGACCTCGTGGAGGACGCCGAGGGGGTGCGGGGGGTGGTCGCGCGCCGCGGCCGGGAGCAGGTCCGGCTCGAGGCGGGGGCGGTGGTCCTCGCCTGCGGCGGGTTCGAGTCGAACGCGGAGTGGCGCACCCGCTACCTCGGCCCGGGTTGGGATCTCGCCAAGGTGCGGGGGACCCGCCACAACACCGGCGACGGGATCCGCATGGCCCTCGACGCGGGGGCGATGCCGTACGGCAACTGGTCGGGCTGCCACGCGGTGGGGTGGGACCGGAACGCTCCGCCCTTCGGCGACCTCGCGGTCGGGGACAACTTCCAGAAGCACAGCTACCCGCTCGGCATCATGGTGAACGCGGACGGGCGCCGCTTCGTCGACGAGGGGGCGGACTTCCGGAACTACACCTACGCCCGCTACGGCAAGGTCATCCTCGACCAGCCCGACCAGTTCGCGTGGCAGGTCTTCGACGCGAAGGTGCTGCCCCTGCTCCGGGACGAGTACCGGATCCGGGAGGTCACCAAGGTCGCGGCCGGCACCCTGGAGGAGCTCGCGGCGAAGCTCGAGGGGGTGGACGGCGCGGCGTTCCTCGACACCGTGCGCGAGTACAACGAGGCGGTGCGGACCGACGTGCCGTTCAACCCGGCCGTCAAGGACGGTCGCGGCACGCGGGGGCTCGCGGTCCCGAAGTCGAACTGGGCGAACCGCCTCGACGAGCCGCCCTTCGAGGCCTACCAGATCACCTGCGGGATCACGTTCACCTTCGGGGGCCTCCGGATCGACGAGGAGTGCCGGGTGCTCGACACCGAGGGCGCGCCGATCCCGGGGCTCTACGCGGCGGGGGAGCTGGTCGGCGGCCTCTTCTACTTCAACTACCCGGGCGGCACCGGGCTCGTCTCGGGCGCGGTCTTCGGCCGCCGGGCCGGCACCGCGGCCGGCACCTACGCGGCCGGTTGATCCACCGTCTCCGGTTGCCTATCCTTCGACCGGAGGATGGCGAGAAGGACTTCACCGGTGGCGCGTATCGAGCAGATCAAGGAGCAGCTTGCGCGGCTGCGGCTTCAGTGGGGTGCATTGGTTGCACTCCTCGCTTCGCTGATCGGCTGGTTCATCCCAAAATTTGCCTCGGGCGACACCGAACCCGGGTGGCTCGTATGGGGAGCTTTCGCCATTTCGATGTACCTGCTCGCGATGCTGCTTGCCGTCGATTGGACAATGCTGCAGAAGATCAAGAAGCTGGGAGACTTGGCGTGAGCTGGATAACCAACGAGATGATCGTGGCGTCCGCCGCGCTGC
This sequence comes from Gammaproteobacteria bacterium, assembly GCA_022822245.1. The sequence continues at coordinate 10,677 of JAJECB010000060.1, read as the reverse complement.
TGTTTGCGCTCGTTCTGGGGGCAAGCGTCGTGAATGGACTCTGGCAGTTGCGAGATCGCTCCGGGAAAGATCCCAACTCCACCTGAAGTCGCCCTCCGTCGGGCCGCGTCCCACCGCGGCAGGTTCCCGCTTCCGCCGCCGCGCGACACCCTCCGGCGACGGCGGAAGGCCTCTCCCGGTGGGTGGCTCAGGGGCGGTCGCGGAGGCTCGCGACCCTCGCCTCGATACGCTCCAGGGCGTTGCGCGCCCCCGCCGCCTCCTCCCGGATCGCCCGCAGGGTCTCCTCCCCCTCGGTGTACGCCACCTCGAGCCGCGCTTCGTGCAGGTTGTTGATGACGACCGCGATCACCATGTTGATCATGACGACGGCGGCGACGAGCACGAAGCTCACGAAGAAGAGCCAGCTCATCGGGTGGAGCTCCATCGCGGTGTACATCACGTCCGTCCAGTCCTCGAGGGTCATCACCCGGAACAGGGTGAGGAGCCCGATGCCGAGCGAGTCCCAGTGCACCGGGTCGTGCTCGCGAAAGAGGTGCACGCCGGCGACCGCGTACACGTAGAAGATGACGAAGAGGAGCAGCATCACGTGCCCGAGCCCGGGGAGCGACCGCACCAGGGTCGCGACGATGATCCGGAGCTGCGGCACCACGGTGATGAGGCGGAGCACCCGGAGGAGGCGCGCGAGGCGCGCGATGAGCGCGAACTCGCCGGTTTCGGGAATGAGGGCGAGGACGAGGACGGTGAAGTCGAAGAGGTTCCACCCGTCCCGGAAGTAGCGCTCGAAGCGGGGCGCGACGGCGGTGAGCTTGATGGCCGCCTCGACGATGAAGACCGCGAGGGCCACCTCGTAGACCCACTCGATGAGGGGGCCGTAGCGGGCGTGCAGGGCGTGGCTCGTGTCGGCCCCGAGCCCGACCGCGGTCGCGAGGATCATCGCGATGACGACGCCGTCGAACGCCCGCATCCCCACGATGCGCTCGCACCCCCGCTGCACTCGTTTCATCCGGGAACCCCCTTCTCGTCGAGACCGCTCGGCCACCGGAGAACGACGATTCGCCGGCGCCCCGGTGCGGACCCGATTCTAGCGAGGCTGCATCCCGCGCCGGCGGGGCGGGTGATGCCCCGCGCGGGCGTTCCGGGTCCGGTGGGGGGTCGGTTGCGGGCCGGACCGACGCGCGGGCGCCGCCCGCGCTCAGGTGAACGCCTGGATGCCGGTCTGCGCGCGGCCCAGGATGAGGGCATGGATGTCATGGGTGCCCTCGTAGGTGTTGACCGTCTCGAGGTTGATGGCGTGGCGCATCACGTGGAACTCCTCGTGGATGCCGTTCCCCCCGTGCAGGTCGCGGGCGGCCCGAGCGATGTCGAGGGCCTTGCCGCAGTTGTTGCGCTTGACGAGGCTGATCGTCTCGGACGGGCAGTCCCCCGCGTCCATCCTCCGCCCGGCCGCGAGCGCGCCCTGGAGCCCGAGGGCGATCTCGGTCTGCATGTCCGCGAGCTTGCGCTGCACGAGCTGGTTGGCGGCGAGCGGGCGCCCGAACTGCCGTCGATCGAGGGTGTACTCGCGGGCCGCGTGCCAGCAGGCTTCGGCCGCCCCCATCGCCCCCCACGCGATCCCGTAGCGCGCCCGGTCGAGGCATCCGAACGGCCCGCCGAGGCCGCGCGCCCCCGGGAGCCGGTTCTCCTCCGGCACGAGCACCCCGTCCATCACGATCTCGCCCGTGATCGAGCACCGCATCGAGAGCTTGCCCGAGATCTTCGGCGCGTCGAGCCCGGCCATCCCCTTCTCGAGGACGAAGCCGCGGATGACGTCGCGCTCCCCCCCGCCGGACTCGTCGGGTTCGCTCACCTTGGCCCACACGACGAAGACGTCGGCGATGGGGGAGTTCGTGATCCAGGACTTGGACCCGGTGAGCCGCCAGCCCCCGCCGGCCGGCACCGCGCGGGTCTTCATTCCGCCCGGGTCCGAGCCGTGGTCGGGCTCGGTGAGCCCGAAGCAGCCCACCCATTCGCCGGTCGCGAGCCGCGGGAGGAACTTCTCGCGCTGCGCCTCGGTGCCGTAGGCGTGGATCGGGTGCATGACGAGGCTCGACTGGACGCTCATCATGGAGCGGTAGCCCGAATCGACGGCCTCGATCTCGCGCGCGACGAGGCCGTAGGTGGTGTAGTTGGCCCCCGCGCATCCGTAGCCGTCGATGGTGCTCCCGAGGAAGCCGAGCGCGCCGAGCTCCCGAAAGAGGCCGCGGTCCACCCGCTCCTCCCGGAACGCCTCGACCACCCGGGGCAGGAGCTCCTCGCGGGAGAACGCCCGGGCCGTGTCGCGCACCATCCGCTCTTCGTCGGTGAGGGCCGACTCGAGCGCGAACGGGTCGGACCAGTCGAAGACCGCGCGCCGCGCCGACGCCTCCGCGGCGGCGGTCGCTGCCGCCGGTGAAGATTCACTGCCTCGTGCCGCCACTGGCTCCTCCTCTCGATTCCTGCCCGGACGCCGCCCGCGACCGCGGGCGGGGCGCCCGGCTCCACCGCGCCCTTCGGCCTACCCGAGGCCGACCGCGAAGAGCGATTCGAGGTCGTGGCGCGAATGGGTGCGGAAGGCCATCAGGGTCTCGGTGGCTCGGATCCCGTCGAGCTCCGCCACCCGGCCGGTCACGAGGTCGGCAAGGTCCTCGTTCCGCGGCACCCGGACCATGGCCACGAGGTCGTAGCGCCCGGCCACCGTGTAGACCTCGGAGATCCCCTCCATTTCCGCGAGCGCCTCGCCGACCGCGATCGTCCGCGTGCGCTCGGTCTTGATGAGCATGACGGCTGTCAGCATCGCCTTCGTCCTCCCCGCGCCCTCGGCCCCGGCGCGTCAGTGTCGTGCGCCCGCGCCCGGCGCGGCCGGGTCCCGTCGGGGGCGAGGCGGATGCGTCGGAAGGCCGCCCCGGTCCCGGCGCCGGCGACGAGGCCCTCTCGGGGGCCCGGTCCGGGGCGGTTCCGCGCCGCCGCCGCCTCAGCTCTCCAAGACCGCGACGACGTCCCCTTCTCCGACGACGTCCTCTTCCGCCACCTGGATCTCCACCAGCCGCCCGCCGACCGGCGCGGCCACCGGGATCTCCATCTTCATCGACTCAAGGATGAGGATCGTGTCGTCGGCGGCCATCACCGAGCCGACCTCCGCCTCGATCTTCCATACCTTCCCGGCGATGTCGCTCCGAACCTCGGTGGTCGGCACCCTTCGAACCCCCTCTCGCTCCCGCTCTTCGCCCGGCGGCGCCCGGCGTTCGGCGCGCGATCATGCCCGTTTCGGGGAAGTCTGGCCAGACCGTCCCCAGTGTCGTTATCATTACGGGCTGCGAATCCTCGCACGCTCCTGCCTAGCCCCGGTCCGCCGCATGGACGGCGCAAGAGAGACGTGAAGCCTACAGACACGGCAAACCCGGACTACTACCACCGAGTCGTCGATTGCCAGTGGGCGTGCCCGGCGCATACGCCGGTACCCGAGTACATCCGGCTCATCGCGGCCCGTCGGTACACCGACGCGTACATGATGAACTGGTGGTCGAACGTGTTCCCGGGCATCCTCGGGCGCACCTGCGACCGCCCCTGCGAACCCGCCTGCCGGCGCGACCGGGTCGACGACAAGCCGGTCGCGATCTGCCGGCTGAAGCGGGTCGCGGCGGACCATCGGGGCGACATCTCTCCCCATCTTCCGGAGATCCCGAAGGAGAAGAACGGCCGGCGCATCGCCTGCGTCGGCGCGGGTCCGGCCTCCCTTGCGGTGGCCCGCGATCTGATGCCCCTCGGATACGAGGTCGTCATCTACGACGAGGCGGACCGCGCGGGGGGCATGATGCTGAGCCAGATCCCGGCGTTCCGCCTTCCCTACGAGGTGCTCGAGGAGGAGGTCAACTACATCCTCGACATGGGCGTCGAGCTCCGCCCGAACCATTACATCGGGAGCCTCAAGGAGCTGCTCAAGCACGAGGAGAACTACGACGCCATCTTCATCGGCACCGGCGCGCCGCGCGGGCGCGAGCTGAACATCCCCGGCCGCGAGGAGGCCGCAGCCCACATCCACATCGGCATCGACTGGCTCTCGAGCGTCGCGTTCGAGCACACCGAGCGCATCGGCCGGCGGGTGGTGGTGCTCGGCGGCGGCAACACCGCGATGGACTGCTGCCGCACCGCGCGGCGCCTCGGCGGCGAGCAGGTCGACGTGGTCGTTCGCAGCGGCTTCGAGGAGATGAAGGCGTCGGAGTGGGAGATCGAGGAGGCGGTGGCGGAGGACATCCCCATCCACAACTTCCTCGTCCCCACGGAGTTCCTGCACGAGGGGGGACGCCTCACCGGAATACGCTTCGACCACGTGCGCCGCGAGGTGGACGAGAACGGCCGGCGGCAGCTCATCTCGACCGGCGAGGAGCGGGTCTTCGAGTGCGACGACGTCCTCGTCGCCATCGGCCAGGAGAACGCGTTCCCCTGGATCGAGCGCGACATCGGGGTCGAGTTCGGGAAGTGGGACATGCCGGTGGTGGATGCGGTCACGTTCCGGACCACCCATCCGAAGGTGTTCATCGGCGGGGACGCCGCCTTCGGCCCGGAGAACATCATCTGGGCCGTCGCCCACGCGCACCAGGCCGCGATCTCCATCGACCGGCACTGCCGGGGTCTCGACCTCCACGACCGCCCCCCCGACCAGGTCACCCTCGTCAGCCAGAAGATGGGCATCCACGAGTGGAGCTACGAGAACGACATCGACCACGCCCGCCGCTACATCGTGCCGCACGCGGACAAGGACCTCGCGCTCGCGGAACGGCGGATGGAGGTCGAGCTCGGCTTCGACGAGGACCTCGGCTTCAAGGAGGCGATGCGCTGCCTCAACTGCGACGTGCAGACGGTGTTCTCGGAGAGCCTGTGCATCGAGTGCGACGCGTGCGTGGACGTGTGCCCGACCGACAGCATCACCTTCACCGAGAACGGCGACGAGGCGGACCTTCGCCTCCGGCTCACCGCCCCCGCCCGCAACGAGGAGCAGGCGATCCTCGTCTCCGACCTCCTCAAGACCGAGCGGGTGATGGTCAAGGACGAGGACGTGTGCCTGCACTGCGGGCTCTGCGCCGAGCGTTGCCCGACGAGCGCCTGGGACATGCAGAAGTTCCTGCTCACGACTTCCAAGGCTGTCGAACATGCCTGAGATCCGCGCCGTCAACGACTTCGTCATCAAGTTCGCCAACGTCAACGGCACGGGCTCGGCGAGCGCGAACAACCTGTTCGCGAAGGCGGTGTTCCGGATGGGGGTGCCGGTCAGCCCGCGCAACATCTTCCCCTCGAACATCCAGGGGCTCCCCACCTGGTACGAGGTGCGGGTGAGCGAGGCGGGGCACCTCGGGCGGCGCGGCGGGGTCGACATCATGGTCGCGATGAACCCCGCCACCTTCCGGGAGGACGTCGATTCCCTCCTTCCCGGGGGGTACCTCCTCCACGACTCCTCCAAGCCTCTCGACCGGCGACGATACCGGTCGGACATCAACTGGATCGGCATCCCCCTCACCGAAATCTGCCTCGCGAACTACGAGGAGCCGCGCCAGCGGCAGCTCTTCAAGAACATCGTCTACGTCGGCGCCCTCTCCGCCCTCCTCGACATGGATTTCGAGACGGTGACCGGGCTCGTCGCCGACCAGTTCCGCGGCAAGGACCGCCTCATCGCCCCCAACGTGCAGGCCCTGGAGCTCGGGAGCGCCTGGGTCCGCGAGAACCTCGACTGCCCCCTCGGGATCCGGGTGCGCCGGAGCGAGGCGGCCGGAGACCGGATCCTCGTCAACGGCAACTCCGCGGCCGCCCTCGGCTGCGTCTACGCGGGGGCGACGGTGGCCGCGTGGTATCCGATCACCCCGTCGACCTCCCTCGTCGACGCCTTCGCGAGCCACTGCGAGCGGCTGCGGGTGGACCCCGAGACGGGGGTCAAGAACTTCGCGGTGGTCCAGGCGGAGGACGAGCTGGCCGCAATCGGCATGGCGATCGGCGCGTGCTGGAACGGCGCGCGCGGCTTCACCGCGACGAGCGGCCCGGGGATCTCGCTCATGACGGAGTTCCTCGGGCTCGCCTACTTCGCCGAGGTCCCGGTGGTGCTGTTCGACATCCAGCGCGGCAGCCCCTCGACCGGCATGCCGACCCGCACCCAGCAGGCGGACATCCTCTCCTGCGCGTACGCATCGCACGGCGACACCAAGCACGTGCTCCTCTTCCCGAAGGATCCGACCGAGGCGTTCGACTTCGCGGCGACCGCCTTCGACCTCGCCGAGCGCATCCAGACCCCCGTCATCGTGATGAGCGACCTCGACCTCGGGATGAACGACTGGACCACCGACCCCTTCCGCTGGGACGACGCGCGCCGCTACGACCGGGGCAAGCAGCTCGACGCGGAGGGGCTCGAGCGGATGAAGGACTGGGGGCGCTACCTCGACGTGGACGGCGACGGGATCCCGTGGCGCACGATCCCCGCGACCCACCCGGACCGGGGCGCCTACCTGGTGCGCGGCACTTCGCACGACGAGTACGCCCGCTACAGCGAGGACGGCGAGGTCTACCTTCGCAGCATGGAGCGGATCGCGCGCAAGTTCGAGACCGCGGCGGGGCTCGTGCCGGAGGCCGAGACCGCGCCCGCCGAGAACGACACCCTGGTCGGCGTCGTCTACTTCGGGACCACCTCGGCCGCGATGGAGGAGGCCCTCGAAGTGCTGCGCGCCGGCGGGGTCGCGCTCGATGCCCTTCGCATCCGCGCCTTCCCCTTCGGGCCCGAGGTGTTCGACTTCATCGCCCGTCACCCGACGGTGTTCGTGGTGGAGCAGAACCGGGACGCGCAGATGCGCACCCTGCTCGTCAACGAGGGCGAGATCGACCCCGCGGGGCTCGTCCCCGTCCTGCACTACGACGGGCTCCCGATCACGAGCACGTTCATCGCGGACACCATCCGCGAGCGCCTCGCTCCGGACACCCAGGTGCGAAGAGAGGGGGCGCGAAGGACGCGGCGCCTTCCCCAGGAAGCCGACTGAACGGCCATGAACGCCTTGCGCGGAACGGCCGGACCCAATTCGACGGGACGCATGTCATGACCCACATCGCCAAGCCCCGTTTCCAGCACCCGCTCCTCGGCACCAACGAGCTCGGGCTCTCGCGGCGCGACTACGAGGGCACGATGTCGACCCTCTGCGCCGGCTGCGGGCACGACTCGATCAGCGCCGCGATCATCCAGGCCTGCGCCGAGATGTCGATGCCGCCCCACATGATGGCGAAGCTCTCGGGGATCGGCTGCTCTTCCAAGACCCCCAACTACTTCCTGTCGAAGTCCCACGGCTTCAACTCGGTGCACGGGCGGATGCCGTCCATTGCGACGGGGTCGAACCTCGCGAACCACGAGCTCTACTACGTCGGGGTGTCCGGCGACGGGGACACCGCCTCGATCGGGCTCGGGCAGTTCGCCCACGCGGTGCGCCGCCAGGTCAACATGCTCTACATCGTGGAGAACAACGGCACCTACGGGCTCACCAAGGGCCAGCTCTCGGCGACCGCCGACATGGGGATGAGGAGCAAGACGGGCGAGATCAACCCCCACGACTCGATCGATCTCGTGAGCCTCGCCCTCCAGCTCGGCGCCTCCTTCGTGGCCCGCGGGTTCTCGGGCGACAAGGACCAGCTCGTGCCCCTCATCAAGGCGGGCTTCGCGCACCGGGGCTTCGCCCTCCTCGACATCATCTCGCCGTGCGTGACCTTCAACAACCACGCCGACTCGACCAAGAGCTTCGACTACGTGCGCGAGCACAACGCGATCATGAACCGGCCGGACTTCGTGCCCCACCAGAAGGAGATCACGGTGTCGTACGAGGCGGGGGAGAGCCGGGACGTGACCCTGCACGACGGCGGGGTGGTGCGGCTCCACAAGCTTGCCGAGGACTACGACCCGACCGACCGGGTGGCCGCCCTCCACCACGTGCAGGAGCTCCAGACCCGGGGCGAGATCCCGACCGGGCTCATCTTCGTGGACGCCGATGCGCTGGACCTCCACGAGCGGATGGGCACCCCGAAGGTCCCCCTCAACCGGCTCGGCGAGGCGGAGCTCTGCCCGGGGAGCGCGAAGCTCGACGCGATCAACGCTCGCCTTCGCTGACCCGAAGACACCCCACCAAGGTACCAGCGCCGAGGAACTTCGCGGGACGCTTGCACCATAAATCCGAACGGCGGCGTTCTCGGCGATCCCCTGTTACGAACGCCCCGCGAAACTCACCGCACACTGCCGGCGACGGAACACGCTACTCGGCGAGTCCCGAACGGTCATCTCCACTCTCGGCACACTCACTGTCGTCTCCTTCACACTTCCCAGGCCCGCGGCACGGTCCCGTGCACGATGTCGATCGCCTCCTCGGCCGAGGCCGCGTCGACGGGCCAACCCGCGTCGGTCTCGCCGGCGAGGGCGACCGCGAAGGTCCCGGTCGTTGCGCCCGGGGCCGCGTTCCGGCAGCTTCGCATACGAGCCGGCCAGCGCTCATGCCCAAAGGTCCCCCAGACTGAACGTGATCGCGTCGAACGGTCGCACGCTCACCGGCTCGTCGTCCTTCGCGCATGCGATGAGCACCCACTCCCCGTCGCGAAGCTCGAATGCCTCCAACGTCCGATCCGCCGGGTCGACGAGCCACAGATACGCCACGCCCTCCCGGGCATAAGCCGGGCGCTTTTCCTGGAGATCGACCCGGCGCGTCGATGGCGAGAGCACCTCGCACGCCCAGTCCGGAGCGAGCGTGAAGTACGCCGTGCCGGGCAGCTCCGGCATGCGCTCGCGGCGCCAGCCCGCGAGGTCCGGCACGAGGATTTCGTCACCAAGGTGCAGCTCGGGCTCGAAGTGGATCCGCCACCCGCCCGGGCCTCCACGCCCGCGGCCGAACGGGGGGCCGAGTTCGAACCCGAGGTTGGAGCTCGCCTCTCCATGCGTTGGAGCGGGTCGTGGGTGCGTGTGCAAGGTGCCGTTGATGATCTCGGCGACTAGGTGAGTGGGCGCGTCGAGCACGTCCTGGTAGGTCGCCCTCCTCCGCGCGAGCGCTTCGCTTCTCGATGCGGCCATGTCGAGGCTCCTGTTCCGCGTCTCGATCCTACCCCCACACCCGGCTCACGAGCTCGCGCGCTTCGGCCCCGATCGCCGTGGTGTAGATCGCGGTCGTGGTGAGCGAGGCGTGCCCGAGGACCGCGGCGACGGTCGGGAGCGGGACGCCCGCCACGACCGCCGCGACCCCGTAGCTGTGCCGAAGGCCCCGCGGGCACGCCTGCGGGCCCTTGATGCCGGCCGTTCGCATGATGGCGCCGACCTGGCGGTTCGCCGTTTGCCGGGTGATGGGCCAAAGCGGCCGGTTCGCGCCCCGCGCGCTCGCTTGCGCGCGTCTCAGGCGGTGCACGAGCTCAAGGGCGTGCACCAGGTCCTCCGGGACCGGAACGGCCCGCCAGTGCTCCGCGCGGCGCTTGAGCGTCGAAATCCGGAGCTCGTTCGCCTCAAGGTCGACGTCGCACGCACGGATCCCGAGCGCCTCGGACACCCGGCACCCGGTCATCGCGAGGGTTCGCGCCAGGGTCTGGACGCCGGGCTTGGGGTGCGAGCGCGCCGCGGCAAGGAAGCGCTCGCGCTCTTTCCCGGTGAGGTACTTGCGGCCCCGCGCGTCGACCAGGGTGAAGGTGGCGTCGGTCATGGACCGGAACGCTACCTTACTCCAAGAGTAATGACCAGCGCCGCGAGCGCCCTCCCCGCTCCGCGGGCCTTGAGCGGCCGCTCCCGGCGAGGCCTTGGCTCCGGGGTGCCCCGAAACGCGACACTATGCCCATTCTGGAACACTACGCAGGACTCGGATCGGACGAAGCGGCGCCCTCGCCGCGATGCAAGCACCGTCGTGCCCCGGCCGACTGCCAGAATACTGACAACCTTCGTGCGGAGGAGCGCCAACTATGACTATGACGACGGGAGTCCGGGTCATCGGGACCGACGCTGCTGATGGAAAAACCATCGAGATAGAGTACTTCTACGGCATCGACATCGCTGACCTCGACCACATTCCAGAGTTCACCACGGTCCAGGCGTTCTGGCCACGATACAAAGGCGGAACTTGGGTCGAATACGTCGTCGACACCCACTGCAAACGCAACGGCCCGCGCGAAGTGCGTCTCGTCATCACCTACAACAAGGCGGATCAGCCCCCAGAGTTTCGCGAGCAACACGACGCTTGGCGCACCTTGTGGGGGACGAATACCATCATTCTCCAGCAAGGAGAGCAGAAAGGGCGCTGCGAGTGGTTACCCGAGGACGAGGACGTCGTAGATTGTGAAACGGTCAAGTGGGAAGCGTTCGATCTCGGGGCAGCTCCCGCACGGCCACACGCGATCTATCGCGGATCGAGGCGGGAGGCTGGGTTCCGGAAGATGATTCTCGCCCGCGACGACCGTCGCTGCGTCCTCACGTGTGAGGCGACAACCAAGGCTCTCGATGCGGCGCACCTCATTCCCGCGGCCAACGGCGAAAACGATGTGCCGTCTAACGGCATCACGCTCCGGGCGGACCTCCATCGGTTGTTCGATGGCGGTCTGTTCACTTTCGCGGCCGACGGTCGGATAGTCGAGATCAACCAGAAACTCTCCCCATCACTAGTGTCCCAAGAAACCCTCGTT
>JAJECB010000261.1 GCA_022822245.1 Gammaproteobacteria bacterium | reverse complement strand
CGATGTTCGTCGCGAGGGCGCCAAGATGCTTGTGGTAGTGGGCCGCACGGACCGAAAGAGCGCATTCGCGCTGCTGAAGGCGTAGCTGACACTACGTCGAAGCGGCTTGAGGGAGTACGACCCACTAACGCAAGCAGATTGGTGTCCGCTAGCCAAGACATCGGTGAAATATTGCGGCTGGGGGCCGGCACCGCAGCGCGGCCCGGGGGAGCGGCCCTCGCCCTCAGGTCGCCTTGCCGCCCTCGATCCGCTTGGTGATGACCCATTGCTGGGCGATGGACAGCAGGTTGTTGACGAACCAGTAGAGCACGAGGCCGGAGGGGAAGAACAGGAAGAACCCGGTGAAGATGATCGGCAGGAACATCATCACCTTCGCCTGGATGGGGTCCGGGGGGGTGGGGCTGAGGCGCTGCTGAAGGAACATCGACGCCCCCATGAGCACCGGGAGCACGAAGAAGGGATCGTGCGTGGCGAGGTCGTTCAGCCAGAAGATGAATGGCGCCTGGCGAAGCTCCACCGTCTCGAGCAGCACCCAGTAGAGCGCGATGAAGACGGGGATCTGGACGACGATGGGCAGGCACCCGCCGAGCGGATTGATCTTCTCCTTCTTGTAGAGCTCCATCATCGCCTGGTTCATCTTCTGCCGATCGCCCGCGTGGCGGTCCCGCAGGGTCTGGATCCTGGGCGAGAGCTTGCGCATGCGCGCCATCGAGCGATAGCTCGCGGCGGAGAGGTGGTAGAAGGCGAGCTTGATGAGGAAGGTGAGGAGAATGATGGCCCACCCCCAGTTCCTCACGTAGTCGTGGATGAACTCGAGGGCGATGTACAGGGGCTGGGCGATGAAGAACAGCCACCCGTAGTCCACGGTGCGCTTGAGCCCCGGCGCGGCCGCCTCGAGGCGGGCCTGCACCTTGGGCCCCGCGAAGAGCTTGAGGCGCATCTCGCCGCTCGTCCCCGGGGCCACCGTGACCGGAGGGGCCACCAGACCCGCGAGGAACTCCCGATTGGGCAGCGCCTTGGTGTAGTACCGGGCCACCACGGACCGCTCCGGGATCCAGGCGCTCGCGAAGTAGTGCTGGATCATGGCCATCCAGCCATCGCGGACCTCGCGGTCGAGGTCCTCGGACTCCATGTCGTCGAAGTCGATCTTCTCGTAGGGCTTGTCGGGGCTCGAAAGGACCGCGCCGGTGTACGTGTAGATGGTGCCGAGTCCGCCCGAGTCCTCGGGCGGCACCCGCCGGAAATGCCCGTAGGGCTCTCCCGTCCAGGAAAGCGAGGACCGGTTGTCGATCTCGTAGCGCACACCGATCTCGTAGCTGTCGCGCGCGAACTCGAACACCTTGGCGATCCGGACCCCGTCCTCGCTCTCCCAGTGAAGGCGGACGTCGAGCCGTTCGGCTCCGGGGGCGAGCTCGTAATCGTTCTGCTCGGGGGCCAGAACCGCGTGGTGGTCCGGGGCGGACGCCCCCACGATGCCCGACTCCGCGACGTACAGGAGCCCCGCCCGGTCGTCCATGAGTACAAACGGGCGGTCCGGCTCCTCGAGCTCGATCGGGTAGCGGTTCAGTGCCACGTGCCAGATGGTGCCGCCCCGCGGATCGATGCGGACGGTGAGCGCGTCGGTGCGGACCGTCACCACGCCGGCCGAAGCGGCTGGGGCGGGGGTCGGAGCCGGCTCGGCGGTGGAGGTCGGCACATCCGTCGCCGAGGGGATGTCGGGGGCTCCCGTGGTGTCGGTGCCGGGGGCAGGCGTCCGGGCGGGGGCGGCGGCGGGGGAATCCCCGCGGCTCGTCCGACCCGGATCCGGCAAGTCCCGTGGCACCGGCGTGTCGCGCACCGCGGGGGCCGGTTCGCGCTGTGCGCCCGGGCCGAAATCTTCCTGCCATTCCTGCCACAGCAGGAAGCCCACCACCGCGAGACCGATGAGCAGGATGGGACGCAGTTGTTCGACGGGCACGGGCGCCGCTCCTCAAGTCGCGCTAGCGGGGGTTCATATGTAGGTACTTATAAGTCATTGATCTATATCGGCCGAATCTTGCGATCCGATCCGAACCGGAGCTTCGGGAGCCCCGCGGCCCGCTTGCAGGCGACAGACGATTTGATAGATCAATGACTTATAAGTACCTACATATGAGCGGGGGTTATCGGAGGGCGGACCGGAGGGAACCGGATCGTACCCGCCCGGGTGCCAGGGATGGCAGCGCGCGATGCGCCGGGCGGCGAGCCACGACCCGCGGAGCGCCCCGAAACGGCGGAGCGCGCCGACGGCATACTCCGAGCAGCTCGGATGGAACCGGCAGCTCGGTCCGATGAGCGGACTCACCACGTACCGGTACGCCTTGACGAGAGCGATCAGGGCAATCTGCATCGCTCGGCCAGCGTCGTCCAGTGCCGTTCGAGCGAGCCCCGGAGGACCGCCCCGGCCGCCTGGTCCGCGGTCGCGAGGGCGACCACCACGAGGTCCAGTCCTGAGAGTTGATCCTGGTTCTCCCGGAAGCATTCGCGGACCAGCCGTTTCAGGCGGTTGCGCCGGTTCGCGCGGCGGATTCGCTTCTTCGCCACCGCGATCCCGAGCCGTGCCGGCCCGGCGCTCCGGGCACGGGCGAGGACCGAGAAGTACCGGTCGGACGAGCGGACCGGATCTTCGAATACCCGCTGGAAATCGTGCCTGGTACGGAGCCGTCGGTCGCTTCCGAACGAACGGTCGCGAGCCAGCGTCAGCGGCTCACGACGCCAGGCGCGCCCGGCCCTTGGCCCGCCGCGCCTTGATGGTCCGCCGCCCCGCGCGCGTGCGCATCTTGGCGCGGAATCCGCGGCGGCGTTTCGCGCGGCGGACGCTCGGCTGAAACGTTCTCTTCATTCGGTATGCACTTCGGTGTGAACCGGGGGCGGCCCAAGGGCGCCGAAGGATAACGACGAGGGCAGGAAATTTCAACGCGCCCGGGGTCGTGAGCCACTGTCCTTCGTTGTCTCCCCCGTGACTCTGGCTTACGATGCCGGGCGGGGCTTCCGCTCGTTCGAGCAACGGAAGGCCGAAGCAGGAGGATTCGACGGAGGAAGCGGACGAGAGGCACGGTCGAACACAAGAGGAACGCACATGATCCCCGGGAGTTTCGAGTACCACCGTCCGGGCTCGCTCGGCGAAGCGGTCGGCCTCGTCGCCCGGCTCGGCGACGAGAGCCGGGTGATGGCGGGCGGCCACAGCCTGGTTCCGATGATGAAGCTCCGGCTCGCCGCGCCGGAGCACGTGATCGACCTCCAGGACGTGAGTGAGCTCAAGGGCATCTCGATCGACGGAGGGACGGTCACCATCGGCGCCATGGTCACCCAGCGCGAGATCGCCGAGTGTGCGGCGCTCACCGCGGCGTGCTCCCTCCTTCGGGAGACCGCGCTCCAGATCGCCGACCCCCAGGTGCGCTACTGCGGCACGGTCGGGGGCAACCTCGCGAACGGCGACGCCGGCAACGACATGCCGGCCGCGATGCAGGCCCTCGATGCCGCCTACGTGCTCGCGGGATCGAACGGCACCCGCCGGGTCAGCTCCCGCACCTTCTACCACGGGCCGTACGCCACCGCCCGCGCGGACGACGAGATCCTGACCGCGATCGAGTTCCCCGTCCCGCCCCGGCGCCACGGGGCAGCGTACTGCAAGCAGAAGCGGAAGATCGGAGACTACGCCACCGCCGCCGCCGCGGTGGTCCTCAGCCTTTCCGGCGAGACCTGCGAGAGCGCGGCGGTATCCCTCACCAACGTCGGCGACACCACCCTCTTCGCCGAGGAGGCCGGGTCCATCCTCGCCGGAAGCCGCCTCGACGCCGGCACGATCGCCCGGGCCGCCGATGCCGCGAAGGCGATCACGCGCCCGGACGTGGACCCGCGCGGCCCCCCGGACTACCGGCGCCACATTGCCGGGGTGATGGTGCGGCGCGCCGTCGAGGCGTCCCGCGACCAGGCCATCGCGGTCACCGGCGCCTGAGCCGGAAGGGTCCGGTCCGCCCGCCCCCCCGGGGGCGCACGGGAAAGACAACCTTCGAGGAATCCCGATGGCCAAGTCCACAGTCAGCCTGACGGTGAACGGCCGAGCGCTCGAGGCGCTCGTCGAGCCGCGCACCCTCCTCATCCACTTCCTCCGCGAGGAGCTCGACCTCACCGGGCCCCACATCGGCTGCGACACCAGCCAGTGCGGCGCCTGCACGGTCGACCTCGACGGCATGTCGGTGAAGTCCTGCACGGTGCTCGTCGTCCAGGCGGAGGGGGCCGACATCCTCACCATCGAGGGGATGGCGAACGCGGACGGCACGCCGAGCGTCCTCCAGGAGGCGTTCCGCGAGCACCATGGCCTCCAGTGCGGCTACTGCACGCCGGGGATGATCACCCGTGCATACCGGTTCCTGAAGGAGAACCCGGACCCGACGGAGGAGGAGATCCGCTTCGGCATTGCGGGCAACCTCTGTCGATGCACCGGCTACCAGAACATCGTCAAGGCGGTGCGCGCGGCCGCCGACGAGCTCAACTCCGCGAAGGAGGCAGCGTGATGTCCGACCCGATCCAGGCGGAAAGCGCCGAGGCGCGGGCCGAGAAGCTCCAGGGTCTCGGCTGTGAACGAAAGCGGGTGGAGGATGCCCGCTTCACCCAGGGCAAGGGCCGCTACGTGGACGACATCAAGATGCCGGGCATGCTCTTCGGCGACTTCGTCCGCTCCCCCCACGGCCACGCCCGCATCAAGTCCATCGACGCGGAGGCCGCGAAGGCGCTCCCCGGGGTCACCGCGGTTCTGACCGCGGAGGACCTGAAGCCCCTCAACCTCCACTACATGCCGACCCTGGCGGGCGACGTGCAGGCGGTGCTCGCGGACGGCAAGGTCCTCTTCCAGGGGCAGGAGGTCGCCTTCGTGGTCGCGGAGGACCGCTACGTCGCGGCCGACGCGGTCGAGCTCGTCGAGGTCGAGTACGAGCCGCTTCCCGCCCTCGTCGACCCGCTCGCGGCCCTCGCCGGCGACGCCCCGATCCTCCGGGAGGACATCGCGGACAAGACCGAGGGCGCGCACGGGGCGCGCCGCCACCCGAACCACATCTTCACCTGGGAGGCGGGCGACGCCGAGGCGGCGGGGAGGGCGATCGACGAGGCCGAGGTGGTGGCGAAGGAGACGATCTCCTACCAGCGCGTGCACCCCTGCCCGCTCGAGACCTGCGGCTGCGTCGCGTCCATGGACAAGGTGAACGGCAAGCTCACCGTGTGGGGCACGTTCCAGGCGCCGCACGCGGTGCGCACCGTAGCCTCCCTCATCTCCGGCATCCCCGAGCACAACATCCGCATCGTGTCGCCCGACATCGGCGGCGGCTTCGGCAACAAGGTCGGCGTCTACCCCGGGTACGTGTGCTCCATCGTCGCCTCGATCGTCACCGGGGTCCCCATCAAGTGGATCGAGGACCGCATCGAGAACCTCATCGCGACCGCCTTCGCTCGCGACTACCACATGGCGGGCGAGATCGCGGCGACCCGAGAGGGGCGGATCACGGGCCTCAAGTGCCACGTCACCGCGGACCACGGCGCCTTCGACGCCTGCGCGGACCCGACGAAGTTCCCGGCCGGCTTCTTCAACATCTGCACCGGGTCCTACGACATCCCGGCCGCCCACGTGGCGGTGGACGGGGTGTACACCAACAAGGCCCCGGGCGGGGTCGCGTACCGCTGCTCGTTCCGGGTGACCGAGGCGTCGTACTTCATCGAGCGGATGATCGACGTGCTCGCCCGGCGCCTCGACCTGGACCCGGCCGAGCTCCGGCTGAAGAACCTCATTGCCAGGGAGCAGTTCCCCTACACCTCGGCGCTCGGCTGGGAGTACGACTCGGGCGACTACCACGCCGCGATGGAGAAGGCGCTGGCGACGGTCGACTACGAGGCCCTCCGGGCCGAGCAGCGGGCCGGCCGCGAGGCGTTCGCGCGCGGCGAGACCCGGTCCCTCATGGGCATCGGGGTCGCGTTCTTCACCGAGATCGTGGGGGCCGGACCGGTCAAGAACTGCGACATCCTCGGGCTCGGGATGTTCGATTCGTGCGAGATTCGGATCCACCCGACGGGCTCGGCAATCGCGCGCCTCGGCACCATCAGCCAGGGGCAGGGGCACGCCACCACGTTCGCCCAGATCCTCGCGACGGAGATCGGGATCCCCGCAGACCAAATCACGGTCGAGGAGGGCGACACCGACACCGCGCCCTACGGCCTCGGGACCTACGGCTCGCGCTCGACCCCGGTCGCGGGGGCCGCGACCGCAATGGCGGGCCGGAAGATCCGCGCGAAGGCGCAGATGATCGCCGCCTGGCTCCTCGAGGTGCACGAGGACGACCTCGAGTGGGAGGTCGACCGCTTCCAGGTCAAGGGCAACCCGGAGCGGTTCAAGACCATGACCGAGCTCGCCTTCGCCGCCTACAACCAGGCGGTCCCGGGAATCGAGCCGGGGCTCGAGGCGGTCTCGTACTACGACCCGCCCAACATGACCTACCCCTTCGGAGCCTACGTCTGCATCGTCGACATCGACGTCGATACCGGGGTGACGAGCGTCCGGCGTTTCTACGCCCTCGACGACTGCGGGACCCGGATCAACCCGATGATCATCGAGGGACAGGTGCACGGCGGCCTCACCGAGGCCCTCGCCATCGCCATGGGCCAGGAGCTCGCCTACGACGAGGTCGGCAACGTGACGGGCGGGAACCTCATCGACTACTTCCTCCCGACCGCGGTCGAGACCCCGGCGTGGGAGACCGACTTCACGGTGACCCCGTCGCCCCACCATCCCATCGGCGCGAAGGGGGTGGGGGAGAGCCCGAACGTCGGCGGGGTGTCGGCATTCTCGAACGCGGTGAACGACGCCTTCGCCCACCTCGGCCTCACCCACACGCAGATGCCGCACGACCACTGGCGCGTATGGAAGACGGCGGAGCGGCTCGGCCTCACGAGTTGAAGGGCGGGACGACTCCGGGTGGGTCGACTCCAGGCGGGACGCTGAAGGTCGAGACGCTCAGGGCACGGCTCGCTTCGGTCGGCTACATCGCCGACGACGCGCTCGCGATGGCGCTCCACCTCGCGCTTCGCCTGCGCCGGCCGCTCCTCGTCGAGGGGGAGGCGGGAGTCGGGAAGACCGAGGTCGCGAAGGCGTTCGCGACGGCGACGGGCGCTCGCCTCATCCGGCTCCAGTGCTACGAGGGGCTCGACGCGGCGGCGGCGATCTACGAGTGGAACTACCAGCGCCAGCTCCTCGCCATCAAGGCCCGTGAGGACGACGAGAGCGCGGACGAGACCGAGGAGCGGATCTTCTCCGAGCGCTATCTCCTGCGCCGGCCGCTCCTCGAGGCGATCACCCAGGACGAGGCGCCGGTGCTCCTCATCGACGAGATCGACCGCGCCGACGAGGAATTCGAGGCGTACCTGCTGGAGGTGCTCTCGGACTTCCAGGTGTCGGTGCCGGAGCTAGGCACGATCCGGGCGAAGAGCGTCCCCCACGTCATCCTTACCGCGAACCGCACCCGCGACCTCTCCGACGCGCTCCGGCGCCGCTGCCTCTACGCGTGGGTAGCGTTCCCGGATCCGGAGCGCGAGCTCGCCATCCTGCGCGCCCGGGTGCCGGGGGCGGGCGAGCGGCTCGCCGGCCAGGTCGTGCGCTTCATCGACGCGCTCCGGCGCGAGGACCTCGAGAAGAAGCCGGGGATCGCGGAGACCCTCGACTGGGTCGCGGCCCTCCTCGATCTCGAGGTCGAGAGCCTCGCGGGCGACCCCGAGGCGCTTCGGGCAAGCCTCGTCTGCCTCCTCAAGACCGAGTCCGACCGCGCCTCGATCACCCCCGAGGTGCTCGCCCGCATCGCCGACCGCGCCGCCGCCTGACCTGGAACGTTTTCCCGATGAGCCGCATTGGCGCAGAAGCGTTGGCGGGGCGGGTCGCGGGGTTCGTCGCCCACCTGCGGCGGAACGACTTCGCGCTCGGGCCGGGTGAGTCAGCGGCGGCCCTCGATCTGCTCGGCGACATCGACGGGTGCGACCCGCGCGAGGTCCGGCTCGGCCTCAAGTCCCTCCTCGCCGGCCGCAAGGAGGAATGGGAGCGCTTCGACGACCTCTTCGAGGCGTACTGGCAAGGGCGGGGGCGCATCCGCCGGCGGCCCGCCGCCCCGGCCACCGACCCGCGGTCACGGACCCCGCCCGGTCCGTGGCGGAACCACCTCGCACCGCCCCCGGCCCGCGGGGCGGAGCGGGCTCGCCCTCCCGGCGCACCCGGCCCCGACGACGGCGAAGCCCG
>JAJECB010000100.1 GCA_022822245.1 Gammaproteobacteria bacterium | reverse complement strand
CCGAGCACCACGAGCCCGTACTCGATGCGAGACCGGACCCGGTCCAGCATCTCCCGCAGCGCCTTCGGGCCCGCCACCTCGCACCGGGCCGCGAGCACCCGGAGGCCCTCGACGTCCACGGCCTGGCCAAGCAGGGTCTCGCCTTCCTGCACGGCGAGCTTGCCTCGCGCCTTCTCGAGCTCACGTTCGAGCTCGCGCGCCCGCATCACCACCTGCCCCACCCGTTCCTCGAGGTTCTCGGGGTCCGACTTCACGAGGGCCATGACGCGCGCCTCTCGCTCCTCGAGGGCGCTCACCCACGCGAGCGCACCGGCGCCGGTCACCGCCTCGATGCGCCGTACTCCGGCCGCGATGCCGGTCTCGGACACGATCTTGAAAAGGCCTACGTCGCCGGAGCGAACGACGTGGGTTCCGCCGCAGAGCTCGAGCGACACGTCGCCGATAGAGAGCACCCGCACGTTCGAGTCGTACCTCTCGCCGAAGAAGGCGATCGCGCCGCGCTCGAGCGCGTCGTCGAGCGGCATGGTCTCGGTGCGGACCTCCACGTTGTCGAGGATCCAGGCGTTGACGAGGCGCTCGATCTCCTGCCGCGCGACCGGACCGACGGGCTCGAAGTGCGAGAAGTCGAACCGCAGCCGATCCGGAGCGACGAGCGACCCTCGTTGCTGAACGTGGCTGCCGAGCACCTCGCGAAGCGCCGCGTGCAGCAGGTGGGTCGCCGAGTGGTTGCGCGCCGTGTCCCGGCGCGCGCCTTCCTCCACGGCCGCGTCGATCTCGTCCCCGACCCGGATCCTCCCTTCCGTGGCAACCCCGTAGTGGACGATCGCGCGCGCGCTCGAGCGGGTGTCGGACACCTCGAAGCGCCACCCCGGTCCGCGCAGGAGCCCCCGGTCTCCGACCTGTCCCCCGCCCTCCGGATAGAAGGGGGTGCGCTCCAGGACCACCGCGCCGTGGTCCTCGGGAGCAAGCGCCTCGACGGGCTGGTCGTCGACGTACAGGCCGACCACCCGCGCCCGCTCGCGGAGCCGGTCGTACCCGGTGAACTCGCTCGCGCCTTCGACCTCGTTCCCCCGATCATGCACCGCCGCGAAGCGGCTGCCGGACCGCGCCCGCTCGCGCTGGGCGGCCATCTCCCGCTCGAAACCCTCGTGGTCCACGGTGAGCCCGCGCTCGCGAGCCACGTCGGCCACGAGGTCTTCGGGAAAGCCGAACGTGTCGTAGAGGCGGAACACGACCTCGCCGGGAACGACGCTTCCCCGCAGCAGGGCCAGCTCCCCCTCGAACATCCGCATGCCCTGATCCAGGGTGGCCGCGAACCGGTCCTCCTCCTGGCGAAGGATCCGCTCGACCACCGCCCGGCGCTCGGCGAGCTCGGGGTACGCCCCGCCCATCTCCACCTCGAGGTCCGCGACGAGGCGATGGAAGAATGGCTCGCGCATCCCGAGCCGGTGGCCGTGGCGGATGGCGCGCCGGACGATGCGGCGCAGGACATATCCGCGCCCCTCGTTCGAGGGAAGCACCCCGTCCACGATGAGAAAGGCGCACGAGCGGATGTGGTCCGCGATGACCCGGAGCGACTTGTCGCTCTGGTCCTCGGCCCCGGTCAGCTCCGCGGCACGGCGGATGAGGTTGCGGAACAGATCGATCTCGTAGTTGCCGTGCACCCCCTGCAGCACTGCGGCGGCGCGCTCGAGCCCCATGCCGGTATCGACCGACGGCCTGGGCAGCCGGCTCATGTTCCCGTCGGCGTCGCGGTTGAACTGCATGAAGACGAGGTTCAGATCTCGACGAAGCGATCCCCGTCCTCGTCGGGGGACCCGGGCGGCCCGCCCGCGACCTCCGGACCGTGGTCGTAGAACACCTCGGAGCATGGGCCGCAGGGTCCGATGTCCCCCATCGACCAGAAGTTGTCCTTCTCTCCGCACCGCACGATGCGCGACGAATCGATGCCGATGTCCCGGCGCCAGATGTCCGCCGCCTCGTCGTCGTCCTCGAAGACGGTGATCCACATCCGGTCCCGGGCAAGGCCCATCTCGCGGGTAAGGAACTCCCACGCGAACGCGATCGCCTCGCGCTTGAAGTAGTCGCCGAAGCTGAAGTTCCCCAGCATCTCGAAGAACGTGTGGTGGCGGGCGGTGTATCCGACGTTCTCGAGATCGTTGTGCTTGCCCCCGGCCCGGACGCAGCGCTGGGAGGTGACGGCGCGGGTGTACGAGCGCGGGTCCGCGCCGAGAAACACGTCCTTGAACTGGACCATGCCCGAGTTGGTGAAGAGCAGCGTCGGGTCGTTTCCCGGCACGAGGGAGCTGCTGGCGACCACCTCGTGCCCGCGCGAACGGAAGTAGCCGAGAAAGGCCTCGCGAAGTTCGTTGCTCGTGTTCATTCCCGCCCCGTCTCCTCGATCGCCCGGCGAACCTGCCGGTGCGTGAACCCTCGTCCGAGGAGGAAGCGCGCCTGCCGGGCGGCTTCGCTCCTCCCGGCGGGCCGCGCCGCGCCGAAACGCTTCTCGCGGGCCCCCCGGGCCCGCGTCTCCCACTCCTCGTCGTCCGGATCGAGCAGCCTCTCAACGATCGAGGACTCGACCCCGCGCGCCTCGAGGTCCCGCCGGATCCGGAGCGGGCCTCCACCGCGCTCGATGCGCGAGCGGATGAACGCCTCCGCGAAGCGCGCGTCGCTCACCAGATCCTGGCCGCCGAGCTCCTCGACGGCGCGCTCCGCCTCCGCGCGGCCATGCCCGGATCGCACCAGCTTGGCGAGCAGCTCGGCGCGCGAATGCTCTCGCCGGCCGAGCAGACCGAGCGCCCGCCGGCGCGCCCGATCCGGGTCCGGATCCGCGTCACGCCGTGGGGGGAGAGCCATCATCCGGAACCGTCGACGAGCCTCCTCACCCCGGCGCGTCACGGCGTGCGGGGTTGCGCTTCCGGAGGCCGGGACCGGGAGCCCCGCCGGTTCGGCGGGACGCGGGCGGAGGCGTTCTCGACCGGCGCGCGGCGGACCCGACGGGGCCTGCTGGATCCGGGACCTCTCAGGCGCCGACCCCTTCCGCCGCCTCGGACGCCCGGGCGGCGGCCGACGCGCGTTCGGGGATCATCCGCGCGCGGAGCTCCGACTCGATCTCGCCGGCGGTCTGCGGATGCTCCTTGAGGAACCTGCGCGCGTTGTCCCGCCCCTGTCCGATGCGGTCGCTGCCGTAGCCGTACCAGGCCCCCGACTTCTCCACGATGCCGTGGACGACCCCGTAGTCGAGCAGCTCCCCGTGCAGGGACACGCCCTCTCCGTACAGGATGTCGAACTGCACGTTCTTGAACGGAGGGGCGATCTTGTTCTTGACGATCTTGACCCGGGTCTCGTTTCCGATGACCTCGTCGCCCTTCTTGATCGCGCCCGTTCTCCGGATGTCCAGGCGCACCGACGAGTAGAACTTGAGGGCGTTGCCGCCGGTAGTGGTCTCCGGACTGCCGAACATGACCCCGATCTTCATCCGGATCTGGTTGATGAAGATGACCAGGGTGTTCGAGCGCTTGATGTTGCCGGTAAGCTTGCGGAGCGCCTGCGACATGAGCCTCGCCTGGAGCCCGACGTGGGAATCGCCCATCTCGCCCTCGATCTCCGCCTTCGGGGTGAGCGCGGCCACCGAATCGATGACCACCACGTCGACTGCACCGGAGCGAACGAGGGTGTCGGTGATCTCGAGGGCCTGCTCGCCCGTGTCCGGCTGGGAGACCAGCAGATCGTCGATGTCGAGGCCGATCTTCTCCGCGTACCCGGGGTCGAGCGCATGCTCGGCGTCGACGAACGCGGCGGTGCCGCCCCGGCGCTGGGCCTGCGCGATCACTTCGAGGGACAGGGTCGTCTTGCCGGACGATTCCGGTCCGTATATCTCGACGACGCGGCCCCGGGGCAGCCCCCCGATGCCGAGGGCGGCGTCGAGGCCGAGCGATCCGGTGGAGATCGCGTCGATGTCGCGCGGCACCGTCGAGTCGCCGAGACGCATGATCGTGCCCCGTCCGAACTGCCGGTCGAGCTGACCGAGGGCAGTGTCGAGCGCGGCTTTCCGGGTCGCGTCCATCGCACCTTTCTCCGCTCCCATTGCGCTTCCTTCCTTCTTTCTCTCGGGCCAGGGGTGGTTGCGCCGCGAACCGGCCCGGTCCATTCACCAACCATCGTCGGCCGGAAGTTGGCGAGTGGTCCGGGGCGCGAATTATCCCACAGAGGCACCCGTTCCCGCGAGGAGCCGGCGCTCGCGGAAGAACGCGAGCAGGCGCTCCGACGCCTCCCCGGCGCGCACCCCCGCGGCGCACTCCGGACGGTGGTTGAGACCGGGCACGGCGCGAAGGTCGAGGGCGCTGCCGAAGGCGCCGGCGCGGGGGTCCGCGGCCGCGAAGACCACCCGCGCGACCCGGGCCTGCACGATGGCCCCGGCGCACATCGCGCAGGGCTCCAGGGTCACGAAGAGCTCCGCCCCGGGAAGACGGTAGTTGCCCGCCGCGCGGGCCGCCGCCCGCAGCGCCTCGATCTCCGCGTGCGCCGACGGGTCGCAGGCCCCGACGGGCCGGTTCCATCCCGCCCCGAGCTCGACGCCGCCTCGCACCACCACCGCCCCGACCGGAACCTCGCCCTCGCCCGCGGCGCGGTCGGCGAGCTCGAGCGCCCGACCCATCCAGTCGTCGTCGCTCATTCCCACTCGATGGTCGCCGGAGGCTTGCTGGTCACGTCGACCCCGACCCGGGAGATCCCCGGCACCTCGTTGACGATGCGGGTCGACACGGTCTCGAGGAGATCCCAGGGAAGGTGGGCGGCGCGGGCGGTCATGAAGTCGGCGGTCTCCACCGCGCGCAGGACCACGACCGGCTCGTGCCGGCGCTGGTCGCCCATCACCCCCACCGAACGCACCGGCAAAAACACCGCGAACGCCTGCGCCACCCGGTCGTACCAGCCCGCGCGGCGAAGCTCCTCGAGAAAGATCGCGTCCGCGGCGCGCAGCCGCTCCAGCCGGTCTTCGCGAACCTCCCCGAGCACCCGCACCGCGAGCCCGGGCCCCGGGAAGGGATGCCGGAACACGAGGTCGCGGGAGAGACCCAGCTCCAGGCCCACCGCCCGCACCTCGTCCTTGAACAGCTCGCGCAGCGGCTCGACGAGGGCGAGGCGCATCCGCTCCGGGAGGCCGCCCACGTTGTGGTGTGACTTGATGACGTCCGCCTTGCCGGTGTCGGCTCGGGCCGACTCGATGACGTCGGGATAGATGGTGCCCTGGGCGAGGAAGGACGCTCCCCCCGCACGCTCCGCCTCCTCCTCGAAGATCTCGATGAAGAGGTTCCCGATGAGGGTGCGCTTTCGCTCCGGGTCCTCGACCCCCCGGAGCGCGGCGAGGAAACGGGGCGCCGCCTCCACCCGCCGCACCCGGACCCCCTGCCCCCGGGCGAGGGCCTCCATCACCTCGTCCCCCTCCCCGCGGCGGAGCAGGCCGTTGTCGACGAAGATCCCGGTGACGCGGTCCCCGATGGCCCGATGCAGGAGGGCCGCCGCCACCGAGGAGTCGACGCCGCCCGAGAGGGCGAGCAGCACCCGGCCCGCCTCCCCCACCCGTTCGCGGATGGAGGCGACACTCTCTTCGACGATGTTGACCGGGGTCCATACCGGCGGACAATCGCAGATCCCGTTCACGAAGCGGCGCAGGATCGCCGAACCCTGGCGGGTATGGGCGACCTCGGGGTGGAACTGCAGGCCGTAGAGCCGCCGCCCGGGGTGCGCGATCCCGGCGATGGGCGCGTTCGAGCTGGACGCGATGGTGCGGAACCCGTCCGGCAGGGCGGTCACCCGGTCACCGTGGCTCATCCACACGTCGAGGAGCCCCTCCCCGCCCGGCCCGGTGCGGTCGTCGATGCCGCGCAGCAGGTCCGAGTGGCCGCGGGCCCGAACCTCCGCCATGCCGAACTCGCGCGCATCGGCCGAGTCGACCGCCCCCCCGAAGCGCACCGCCATCGCCTGCATCCCGTAGCAGATCCCGAGCACCGGGACGCCGGCCCGGAACACCGCTTCGGGGATCGGCAGCCCGTCGCGCTCCTCGGTCACCGAGTCGGGACCGCCGGAGAGGACGATGCCCCGCGGTCCGAAGGAGGAGAGCGCGTCCTCGGAGATATCGAACGAGCGGATCTCGCTGTAGACGCCGGCCTCGCGGACCCGGCGGGCGATGAGGCGCGTGTACTGCGAACCGAAGTCGAGCACGAGGATGCGCCCGTCGTGGATGTCGGGGGTGGTCGTCACGGGATCCACCGATCGGCTAACGGGGGGCGGAGATGGGGTCAGAGTGAAATTTCGCGCGAAGGGGGTCAGGGCGAGGCTTCACGCTCAAAACGCGAAATTTCACTCTGACGCCATTCCCGCTCCGGCCACCTAGCCGGTCGGGTAGTTCGGAGCTTCGCGGGTGATGCTCACGTCGTGGGCATGACCCTCGCGGTGCCCGGCCCACGAGATGCGGTGGAACACCGCATTTCTCCGCAGGTCGTCGAGCCCCGCGCAGCCGGTGTAGCCGAGGCTCGCCCGAAGCCCGCCGACGAGCTGCGCGACCACCCCGGAGAGGGCGCCCTTGTAGGGAACCCGCCCCTCGATCCCCTCCGGAACGAGCTTCTCGATCTCGGCCGCCTCGTCCTGGAAGTAGCGGTCGCGCGAACCGCTCGCCATCGCCCCGAGGGAGCCCATCCCCCGATAGGACTTGTAGGTCCGGCCCTGGTAGAGCTCCACTTCGCCCGGGGACTCCTCGGTGCCCGCGAAGAGGCTCCCGATCATCACCGAGTGGGCGCCGGCCGCGATCGCCTTCGCGATGTCCCCCGAGTAGCGGACCCCGCCATCGGCGATGAGGGGAGCTCCGGTTCCGTCGAGCCCCTCCGCGACCCGGGCGATGGCGGTGAGCTGCGGGACCCCGACCCCCGCGACGATCCGCGTGGTGCAGATCGAACCCGGGCCGATGCCGACCTTGACCGCGCTCGCGCCGGCGGCGACGAGGTCGCGCGCCGCCTCCCCGGTCGCGATGTTTCCGGCGACGAGGGGGAGTTCCGGCCAGGCGGCCCGAATGCGGCGGACCCGATCGAGGACGCCCTTCGAATGTCCGTGCGCGGTGTCGACCACGAGGACATCCACCCCCGCCTCGACCAGCGCGCCGACCCGATCGTCGGTATCAGGGCCGGTCCCCACCGCCGCCCCGACCCGCAGCCGGCCGAGATCGTCCTTGCAAGCGTTCGGATAGTCCTCGGCGCGCTGGATGTCCTTGACGGTGATGAGGCCGCGGAGCTCGCGGTTGCCGTTCACCACGAGCAGCTTCTCGATGCGGTGCTCGTGGAGAAGGCCGAGGATCTCTTCGCGGCCCGCGTCCTCCCGGACGGTGACGAGCTTCTCTTCCGGGGTCATGGCGAGACGGACGGGCTCGCCCCACCGGGTCTCGAACCGGAGATCCCGGGCGGTCACGATGCCGACCAGCCGCCCTCCGTCCACCACCGGCACCCCCGAGATCCGGCGCCGGCGGGTGAGTTCCACGACCTGCCCGATGGCGGTGTCGGGGCCGACCGTGATCGGGTCGCGCACCACGCCGCTCTCGAACTTCTTGACCCGCCGCACCTTGTCCGCCTGGACCTCGGGCGGCAGGTTCCGGTGGACGATGCCGATGCCGCCTTCTTCGGCGAGGGCGATGGCGAGCCGGGCCTCGGTCACCATGTCCATCGCGGCCGACACGATGGGGATGCTGAGCGCGATCCCGGGAGCGAGGACGGTGGAGAGGTCGGCATCGCGGGGCAGGACCTCGGAGTAGCCGGGCGCGAGCATCACATCGTCGAAGGTGAGGGCTTCTTCGATGTGTTGCATCGCCACCTTGTCCTGCTGGAGAGCCGGCCGGAAGATGGAGGGGTAGTTTATCCTAAGCTCGCCGTCCCTGCCCGCTTCGCTGGCCGCTCGCGTGGTCGATTCGACGCGCGTCGGGCCCCTCGATCGGATGGACGGCGCGACCGCCCGCACGAGCACCGCCCATGCACCCGCCCTTCGACCGCGACTTCGCGCTGCCCGGCTCCGGACGGGCGCCGGCCGCCGGACCGCGAGCCGGAACCGGGGTCGGGACCGGGGTCGGGACTGGGGCCGGCGCGGCGCCGAACCGGGAGGTCTACACCGTCGGGCGCCTCAACGACGAGGTCGCGCGCCTGCTCGAGGACTCCTTCCCTCTCATCTGGGTGGAAGGGGAGCTCACCAACCTCGCGCGACCCCGCTCGGGGCACATGTACTTCACCCTGAAGGACTCCCGGGCCCAGGTGCGCTGCGCGCTCTTCCGCTCGAACCGGATGCGGCTCAGGTTCGAGCCGCGGGACGGCATGCAGGTGATCGCCCGCGCCCGGGTGGGCCTGTACGGCCCGCGCGGGGACTACCAGCTCGTGGTGCAGGAGCTCGAGCCGGCGGGCGAAGGCGCGCTCCGGCTCGCCTACGAGCGCCTGCGCCTCAAGCTCCAGGAGGAGGGACTCTTCGACGCGAAGCACAAGCGCCCCCTGCCCGCCTTTCCGCGCCAGCTCGGGGTGATCACCTCGCCGAGCGGCGCGGCGGTGCACGACGTGCTCAAGGTGCTGGGACGCCGGTTTCCCTCGCTGCCGGTGGTGGTCTACCCGACCCGGGTGCAGGGAGAAGGCGCGGGAGAGGAGATCGCTGACGCCATCGGCGTCGCGGTGCGCCGCGCGGAGTGCGACGTCCTCCTCGTGGTGCGGGGCGGCGGCTCCCTCGAGGACCTCTGGGCGTTCAACGAGGAGCGGGTGGCCCGGGCCATGCACGCCTGCCCCATTCCGATCGTCACCGGCGTCGGGCACGAGTCGGACGTGACGATCGCGGACTTCGCGGCGGATGAGCGGGCGCCGACCCCGTCCGCCGCGGCCGAGCGCGCCTCGCCGAACCGAAACGAGCTCGTCGAGCGGCTCGCCGTGGTCGCGGGACGCGCGCGGCGCGCGGCGGCGGCGGACGCCGAGCGGCGGCGGACCTCGCTCGAGCTCCGGCGGCGACGGCTCCGCCACCCTCTCCTGCGGATCGAGAACCTCGTCCAGCGCACCGACGAGCTCGGACGCCGCGCCGGCGCCGCCTTCGACCGGCGACGCGAGGAGACGAGGCGGCGGATGGCCACCCTCTTCCACCGGCTGGACCGGGTCCGGCCCGACCCGCGGGGGTTCCGTTCGAAGATCGAGGTCCTGGAGCGGCGGGCTCGGACTGCCATGGACGAGCGGCAGGCGCGAGCGGCCGCGCGCGTCCGCGAGCTCGCCCGCGCCCTGCACGCGGTAAGCCCGGACCGGACCCTCGAGCGGGGCTACGCGATTGTCTACCGCGACGGCGGCATCGTGCGCGACACAAGGGAGGTCGCCCCGGGCGACGCGATCTCCGCGCGGCTCGCCCGCGGCCGCCTCGCCGCGACCGTCACCTCCGCCGATCCCGACCCCGACTGAAGCGGCGCTCCGCCGAACGCGGCGCGGGCGACCCGATCCGCTCAGGCGGAGACGCCGCCCATGCAGAGGTACTTGGTCTCGAGGAACTCGTCGAGGCCCTGGTAGGAGCCCTCACGGCCGATCCCGGACTCCTTGACGCCGCCGAACGGGGCCTCCGCGGCGGACAGGATCCCCGAGTTCACCCCGACCATGCCGTACTCGAGGCCTTCCGAGACCCGCCAGATGCGGCCGATGTCGCGACTGTAGAAGTAGCTCGCGAGCCCGAACTCGGTGTCGTTCGCCATCGCGACGGCCTCGCCCTCGCCCTCGAAGCGGAAGAGGGGCGCGACCGGCCCGAACGTCTCCTCGCGCGCGACCTTCATGTCGGGGG
>JAJECB010000206.1 GCA_022822245.1 Gammaproteobacteria bacterium | reverse complement strand
GTGGGACAACCGCTGCACCCAGCACTACGCCCTCAACGACTACCACGGCCATCGCCGGGTGATGCAGCGGGTGTCGGTCGAGGGCGATCGGCCGGTCTGACCGCCAGGAGACCCGCATGACCGGCGTCTCCACCACCCACGTCGGCTCGCTGCCGCCCACCGGAACTTGAGCCAGATGGGGCGTCTTCGTTCGATTCAGGGTCCACCGATCTCGCTCGGCGACGGGAGCGCCGCCGCCCCGGGCGGTGGTCGAAACGCCGCGATTGGCCTGCGCCGCCGCTTGCGAATACCATGCGCCCGAGCGTGACCGGAGCCGCCCCCCGAGCGTGATGCGCGGCGTGGAGCGGACGGCCGGTGAGCGGTGGGCATCGAGGCCGGAGGTCTCCGTCCGGCGCGGGTGCCGAGAGCGCCTCGTGGCCGGCAGCGAATCATCAACACTTGAAGGGGAGAGGAAAGAGATGAACCAGCCGATGAAGAGAAGGACGTTCCTCAAGGGCGTGGCCGGAACCGCGGCCGCATCGACCCTCGGCTTTCCGTACATCGCGACGGGGGCCGACAAGACCCTCGTCATCAACTCCTACGGGGGCAGCTTCGAGAAGTTCATGCGCTCGGAGATCATCCCCCCGTTCGAGGAGAAGACCGGGATCAAGACCACGGTCGACATCAACCTCGGCAAGGGCTGGCTCGCCAACCTTCGGGCCGCGGGGCCGGAGAACCCGCCCTACGACGTCCTGATGACGAACGAGACCTGGGCCTCCATCGAGCGCGGGGAAGGGTTCTTCGAGCCGATCCCCGACGGGGCGGTCCCCAACATGGCCGACCTCTGGCCGATCGCCAAGCTCGAGGACAACTGGGGGGTCATCGGCACCCTCTCGCCGCTCGGCCTCGCCTATCGCACCGACCACATCGAGAACGCCCCCGGCGCCTGGGAGGACCTCTGGACCCGCGAGGACTTCCGCGGCCGGACGGGGATGTACACGATCACCAACTCGGCCGGGTACATGTTCGTCCTCATGACCGCCCGCACCTTCTTCGGTTCGGAGTACGAGGTCGACAAAGCGGTCGACAAGATCAAGGAGTTGCTGCCGTTCAACCAGGTCGACTTCTCCGGCACGATGGAGACGGTGCTTACCCGAGGAGAAGTCAGCGTCGCCCCCCTCGACTTCGCGGCCGTGGCCCGGCTCAAGTCCAAGAAGGCGAAGATGGACATCACCGCTCCGAAGGAAGGCATGTTCATGTGGGAGCAGGTCTTCAACGTGCTCAAGGGCTCGAAGAAGAAGGAGCTCGGCTACCAGTGGATCGACTACATCCTCGATCCCGAGACCCAGCAGAAGTGGGTCGAGAACTACTACTGGTCACCGGTCAACAAGAACGTCGAGATTACCGGGGAGCTCAAGGACCTCGTTCCCATCCACGGCGAGAAGATGAACCAGATCGTGCTCTGGGACTGGAAGACCGCGAACGGGAATCGCGATCACGTCATCGAGCGCTGGAACAAGGAGATGCGCTGATCTTCTCCTGCACTCTCATGGCTCGCCCGTGCCGTGACGGCGGCGCCGGCCGGCCGTTCGGGTCTCCCCGCCCTCCCGGCGGGGAGACCGCCATGTTCCTCCGTCCGGCGGTCGCGGCGGCGGCCGTCATCGGCGTGACGCCATGACCGAGCTCGCGATCCGGGGTCTCTCCAAGCACTTCGGCGACGTCGCCGCGGTGGACGGGTTCGAGCTCGAGATCGGCGACCACGAGCTCATCTCCCTCCTCGGCCCGTCGGGCTGCGGCAAGACGACGACCCTGCGGTGCATCGCGGGCTTCGAGGAGCCGACCGCGGGCCACATCCTCTTCGACGACCTGGACATCGTCGGGCTGCCCCCCGAGCGCCGGAACATCGGCATGGTGTTCCAGAACTACGCCCTCTTCCCCCACATGACGGTGCGCCAGAACCTCGCGTTCGGGCTCGAGATGCGGGGGGTCCCGAAGAGCGAGATGGCCGAACGCATCGCCCGGGTTCTCGAGACGGTGCAGCTCGGCGACCTCGGGGAGCGCTACCCGCGCCAGCTCTCGGGAGGGCAGCAGCAGCGCATCGCCCTCGCCCGCGCGATGGTCATCGAGCCGAGCATCCTCCTCCTCGACGAGCCTCTCGCGAACCTCGACGCCAAGCTCCGCGAGGAGATGCGCTTCTTCGTCCGCTCGCTCCAGAAGCGGGTCGGGATCACCACCGTCTACGTGACCCACGATCAGGCGGAGGCGATGGTGATCTCGGACCGGATCGTGGTCATGTTCGACGGGCACATCCACCAGGTGGGCGCGCCCGACGAGATCTACTCGCGCCCCGTGAGCCGCGAGGTGGCGAGCTTCATCGGTCTCTCGAACTTCGTCGAGGGCCGGGTTCGGGGTGCCGCCGACGACGGGGTGTTCACCCTCGAAACGGCGGTCGGCACGCTTCGTTGCGCCTACTCGGAGACCCTCTCCGAGGGCCGGGAGGTCACCCTCATCGTTCGCCCGGAGGCCATCGCGCTGTCCGACGCCGCTCCTCCCGGGACCAGAGCCAACGCCATTTCCGGGCGGGTCAGCGAGCGCTACTTCCTCGGCAACATCACCGGCTACCGGATCGCCTGCGCGGACGGCCTCACCCTCCAGGTGCAGGGCGACCCGTGGGCGTCGTTCAACGTCGGAGACGAGGTGTGCTGCTCCTTCGACGCGGCGCACGCCTGGATCATTCCGGACTGAGCGCGCGGCGCCGTCCCGGACGCGAAGGAACCGAAGTGGCGAATCCGATCCCGGCCCCGGCGACCGGCGCGTCCGCACCGGCCCCTTCGGCCGGGAAACGCTGGAACCCGACGATGTTCCTCGTCCTCCCGACCGTCGGCCTTCTCGTCGCGTTCCTCATCTTCCCCTACCTCAACATGGTGGTGATGAGCTTCCGCAACCCGTCGACGAGCCAGGTGTTCGCCCCCGGGTTCACGGTCGGGAACTACCTCGACGCGATCCTCGACTCCGACCTTTACTACCTTGAAATCCTTTGGGACACGATGGTGCTCGGGGCGGCCACGACCGCGATCTGCCTGGTCCTCGGCTTCCCCGTCGCCTACCACCTCGCCCGCACCTCGTCGCGCTTCAAGAGCGTCCTCTACGCCTTCGTGCTCTCCCCGCTTCTCGTCGGGGTGGTGGTTCGCTGCTACGGCTGGATCATCATCCTCGGCAACAACGACGGGCTCATCAACACGACCCTGATGGACCTCGGGATCATCGAGTCGCCCCTGACCCTCATGTACAACACGTTCGGGGTCAGCGTGGGCCTCGTCCACATCTTCCTGCCGTTCATGATCCTGCCCCTCCTCGGGGCCATCCAGTCGATCGACCCCGCCCTGGAGGAGGCCGCCCAATCCCTCGGGGCCTCGCGCTTCCGGACCATGCTCCGGGTCGTCTTTCCCCTGAGCCTCCCCGGGGTGCAGGCGGGGACGGTGCTCGTCTTCGTGCTCACGATCAGCTCGTACGTGATCCCGATCCTCCTCGGCGGGTTCAGCGTCATGATCATGCCGACCCTCGTGGTGCAGCAGCTCATGGACGCGATGCTGTGGCCGTTCGGCGCCGCCCTCGCCTTCATCCTCTCGATCGCGGGAGCGCTGGTGGTGTACGTCTACTTCCGGCTCACCTCGCGGGCCATCCGCGGAATCGCCTGAGGCGCGCGATGGCCAGCGGGGACCAGGCGATCGGGACGGCCGCGGCGCCCGGCCGGCTCGGGCGCAAGGCGGGGCACGTCCTCTACCTCGCCGTCGTCGTCATCGTCTACGTCTATCTCCTCACCCCGCTCGTCATCGTGGTGCTCGCCTCGGTCAATGCGGGCGAGTTTCTGACCTTCCCGCCGGAAGGCTTCTCCCTTCGCTGGTACGTGGCCTTCTTCGAAAGCGAGGCGTTCATGGGATCGCTCTTCTTCTCCCTCCAGCTCGCGTTCTTCGCCACCATCGTGTCGACCGCGCTCGGGGTCGCGGTGGCGCTCTACGTGGTGCGCTTCGCGGGGCGCTGGCGCGAGCGGCTCCGGCTCTTCATCCTCCTTCCGCTCCTCCTCCCCGAGATCCTGACCGCGATCGCGCTCCTCTTCTTCTACTACAACGCCGAGGCGTTCTTCCGCGCGCTGGGGCTCGAAGTCGGGAGCGGGATGTTCCGAAACTCGGCCCTCGGCCTCCTCATCGGGCACGTCCTCATCACCCTGCCCTTCGTCTTCCTCGGGATCTCCGCCTCGCTCTACAACTTCGACCGGTCGCTGGAGGAGGCGGCGCGGAGCCTCGGCGCGAGCCGTTTCACGACCTTCCGGCGGGTGACCCTTCCCATCATCAAGCCGGGGATCATCGCGGGCGCTCTCCTCGCCTTCATCATCTCCTTCGATCTCTTCAACATTTCGCTCCTCCTCAAGGGCGTCGGTATCGCGACCCTCCCCATCCAGCTCTTCGACTACGTGCGCTGGGAGTACGACCCGACGGCGGCGGCGGTCGCGACGGTGAGCATCGTCATCACCGTGATCGCGATCCTCATCACCGAGAAGCTGGTCGGGCTCCGCTCGCTCCGGTTCTGACGCGAAGCACGGCCAGAACGGCGGGGATTTTGGCCGCCCGGCACGCTTGCCCGGAACGTCCTGATGAGCCATTGATTCACGGACGTAGCCCGCCGGCCCGGTGGCAGGCCCCTTCCTCCGCGGCTCAATCCAACCCGCTTCCGGAAGGGACCTGCCACCGGGCCGGCTGCGTGGGCGAGCAATTCGATCCCGGGTGTTGATGGCAGCCGTCCGGACGCCGGCTCAGTCCATCCGCAAGATGATCTTTCCGAAGTTCTCGTCCGCCTCCATCATCTCGTGCGCGCGACGCACCTCCGCAAAGGGGACGACGGCGTGGATGACGGGCCGGATCGCCCCGGCCGCGAGGAACGGCAGCCAGCGCTCGCGGAAGCGCCCGACAATCGCCCGCTTGTTCTCGACCGGCTGGGCGCGGAGGGTGAACCCGCGGATGGAGAGGCGCTTGCGCAGCATTCCGCCGAGGTCGAAGGGGGTGACCTGACCACCCATGAGCCCGACGAGGAGCAGGGTTCCGGTCGGCTTGAGGACCGCGAGGTTGCGGGCGAGGTAGGCGCCGCCGATGAAGTCCTCGACCACGTCGACCCCCTCGCCCCGGGTGATCCGCAGCACCTCCTCCACGAAGTCCTCCGTCTTGTAGAGGATCCCGTGATCGGCGCCGAGCGCGAGGACGCGGTCGATCTTGGCGCGCGAGCCGGCCGTGAAATGGACGGTAGCCCCCACCTGCTTCGCCATCTGGACCGCCGCGGTACCGACTCCGCTCGCGCCCGCGTGGACGAGAATGGACTGGCCTTCACGGAGGCCGCCGAGCTCGAACACGGTCTCGTTGGCGGTGCAGAAGACTTCGATGGCCGACGCCCCCTCGGCGAAGCTCCAGGGCTCCGGAATCGGGACCGCAAGTCCCGCATCGACGACTGCGTACTCGGCGTACCCGCCCTCCGCCACGAGGCCGAAGACCCGGTCGCCGACCGCAAACGACGTGACACCCTCCCCGGTGGAGGCGACCTCCCCGGCGAGCTCGAGCCCCGGGACGTTGCCGAGACCGGGCGGCATCGGGTAGGTGCCGGCCCGCTGGAGGCAGTCCGCCCGGTTGACCCCCGCCGCCCGGACCCGCACCAGCAGCTCTCCAGGCCCCGCCTCGGGCTCCGGCGCTTCAGCCATCGTCAACACTTCGGGCCCGCCGTAGGCGGGAAGGATCACCTGTCGCATGGTTCGCTCACTCCTCTTCGCCCGACCCGGCATCGCGCGTGCGGGGGCCCCGCGGCTCGAGCCCCTCGGCGAGACCGGAACTCACGCCCGGGCCTCGACGACGGGGACGGAGGCCGCGGTGCGCGTCGCCTTGACGAGCGCGTCGATGAAACGGTGGACGCCGAGCGCGTCGCGCCCGGTGACCCGCGGCGCCCGGCCCTCCACGAGCGCGTCGAGGAAGTCCGCGTGGAGGGCGCGGTGGGCGTCGTGCGGGAAGTCCATCGGGTCCGCCCCGCTCCCCGAGCCCTGGGTCTCGCCGAAGTCCTCCTCGCGGCCGTCGTGGTAGCGGATGGAAACCCCGTCGGGGCCGAGAACGGCGCTCGCCTGACTGCATGCGAGCTCGATTCGCTCCGGGGCGCCCGGGTAGAAGGCGGTCGTCGCCATCAGCGCGCCGTGCGCACCGCTCGCGAAGCGGACCCCGGCGGCCACGAAGTCCTCCGCCTCCATCCGGTGGATCGGGGTCGTGCCGCCGACCGCGACCACATCGGCGGCCGGCCCGGTGAGGGAGAGGGCGAGATCGAGGGTGTGGATGGCCTGGCTGATGAGAACGCCGCCGCCGTCCCGCGCATACGTGCCGCGGCCCGGCTCGTCGTAGTAGCTCTGCTCGCGCCACCAGGGAACCATGATGGTGGCGGCCGCGAGGGTCCCGAGCGCACCGCTCGCGAGCCGCTCGCCGAGCCGCTCCGCGACCGCCCGGAAGCGGTGCTGGAGGACGATGCCGAGGGTCACCCCGGCCCGCTCCGCGGTCGCGACGATTGCCTCCGCCGCCGCCGTCGTCCGTTCGACCGGCTTCTCCATCAGGACGTGCTTGCCGGCCGCAACGAGGCTCCCGACGAGCTCGGCACGGGCGTTCGGCGGGGTCAGCAGCACCGCGTAGTCGATGGACGGGTCCTCGATGATCCCGTCGAGGTCGCGGGTCACCGGGAACCCGAACCGCTCCGCGAACGCGTCGCGCCGGGCGGCGGTCGGACTGAACGCAGCGGCCACCTCCACCCGGTCGCGGAGATCGAGGAGGCTCTTCGCGTGCGGGGTCACCGCCATCCCGAGCCCGATGATCGCGCACCGCATCGCTACTCCCCTCCCGGCGATTCCAGGGCTATTTCACGCTAGCTGATAGGTGGTGACTGCATGACGGCGAGCAGGACCATTTCACACTACGGTGCAAGGACGGACATCGATGCTCCGGCAATCCGGCCAGCGTGAAATGCTCCTGGGGCAGACTCCCCCGCCGCTTGCGGCCTTCGTTCCCGATGTCCTAAAGTAACATGGTGCTGGTACCGCGAGGGGAGCCGGAGAGACGCCCGTGACCCGCGTGTCGCAGGGGAGGGAGTACGCGAAGTGAGCGCGAACGACGAAGCTCCGGTCCGGCCCATCGATACCCGCCGGGTTCACTGGTACCGCTGTCCAATCGAACCCGAGAAGCTCCGGGAGCTCACCGAGCGGAGCGACTTCAAGGGCGGTCTCCAGGCGATCGGCCACCTCGCGCTCGCCGCGGCAACCGGGGCATTGACGGTCTACTGCTTTTTCGCGGCGCTCTGGCTCGAGTTCACCCTCGCCCTCTTCGCGCACGGGACGGTCGCCTCGCACCTGCACTACGGGTGCCACGAGCTCGGGCACGGCACCGTGTTCCGCACGAAGTGGCTGAACACCGTCTTCCTCCGGATCTACAGCGTGCTCGCGTGGTGGAATTACCACGAGTACGGGATGAGCCACACCTACCACCACCTCTACACCCTGCATCCGCGCGGGGATCGGGAGGTGGTGCTCCCGTTCGGCCCGGCCTGGAAGCCACTCTACTTCCTCCAGCTCCTTACCTT
The DNA here is from genome assembly GCA_022822245.1 of Gammaproteobacteria bacterium. The sequence goes on along the minus strand of JAJECB010000206.1, from coordinate 18,764 downwards.
GAACGTCACCGGAGGCATGCACACCAGGGGCGTCAAGGGGCACATACTCGCCACGTTCGTCACCGCCTGCGATCGCTACGGCACGCTCTTTCGCCCGGATTGGATGCGGTCCCTCTACGCCGGCCGTCCCGAGGCGAGACGGACCGCGGTCAACTGGGCCCGGGTCGTCGTTCTCTGCCACGCCGCAATCGCCACCGCGAGCATCGCGTCCGGGTATTGGATCGTCGCCGTCGTCGTCAGCCTCGGGCCGGTGATCGCGAATTGGCACTCGTACCTCGTCGGGGGGCCGATGCACTGCGGCCTGCGGGACAACGTGCCGGACTTCCGCAAGTGCGTTCGCACGATAACTCTCGACCCGGTCTCGGAGTTCCTGTACTGGCGCATGAACTGGCACCTCGAGCACCACATGTTCGCGGCCGTCCCCTGCTACCACCTCGCGAAGCTGCATCGGGCGGTGGCCCACGACATGCCGGAGCCCCGCACCCTGGTCGGCGCGTGGCGCGAGATCCGGGAGGTGTGGCGCCGGCAGGAGGAGGACCCGGGCTACCAGTACGACACCCCGGTACCCAACCGGTCGGGTCCGGCCTCCGCCCGCCAGAGCCCCGAGGCGGCTGCCATCGGCGACATCGCCCCGCGCGAGCTCCGCGTCGCAGCCTGACCCCGAACCGCTCGACCTCGACCGAGGTTCTCCCGGGGGCAGGGGGCTACGGCCCGGGGTTGGCGGCGGGCGGCTACGTCCGTCGGATGAGGAGGCTGCCGGTCCGGTCCACGGCCGCGTTCCAGCCGGGGAGCACCCACACCGTGCAGTCCTCCTGCTCGATGATCGCGGGACCGGAGATATCGGCGTCGCGGCCGAGCTCGCGGCGCGCATGGACGGGCACGTCGAGGTAGCGCCCGGCGACGTACACCGTTCTCGTGTCGATGGGCTCGGCCGGGCCCCGCTCGAGGATCGGCGGGAGCTCGAGGGGCGGGATGCGGCCGGTGACCCGCACCCTCTCCGTGCTGACCTCCACGCTGCTCTCCGGGTCGCGGAAGCTGTAGATCCGCTCGTGCTCGAGATGGAACAGCTCGGTGATCGCGTCGAGGTCGGGCTCCATCCGCAAGGCCTCGGGGATCGGGACCTGGAGGTCGAAGGCCTGGCCCGCGTAGCGCATGTCGAGCGAGGCTTCGAATACCACCTCGCCGAGAATGTCCCCTTCCCTGTGGATCCATGACGAGGCGCCCTCCTCGAGCGCGCGGAAGATCGAGGCGAGCTCCGCCGCGACCGCGGGACCGTCGGCGAAGCGGAGACGGTGCGAACGCACGTAGTCGCGCTTCACGTCCGCGAGGATCGCGCCGAGGGCGCAGAACGTCGCCGGCCCCGGCGGCACGACGACGGTATCGAGCCCCGCCTCCTCGGCGAGGAGGTTCGCATGGGTCGGGCCGGCACCGCCGAACGCCATGAGGGCGAGCTCTCCGGGCGCCGCGCCGCGCCGGGCGAGCCCCTTGGAAAGCTCGTTGGCCATCATGGCCGACGCCACGCGCAGGGCCGCGTCCGCGGCACGCACCGCCCGATCGGCGCCCTCGTAGCCAATCCGATCCGCAATCGCATCCAACGACTCGCGGGCCGCCTCCCGGTCGAGCCGCATGCGCCCGCCGAGAAAATGCTCGGGGTGGATGAGGCCGACGAGGAGATAGCAGTCGGTGACGGTCGCCCGGGTGCCGCCCCGGCCGTAGCATGCGGGTCCGGGGTCGGCCCCCGCGCTCTCCGGTCCGACCTTGAGCACGCCCTGGGGATCGACCCAGAGCACCGAACCGCCCCCCGCGCCGATCGCCCGCACGTTCACCACCGGCACGACGAGGGGATAGTCCCCCACCCGGGTCGAGGTGGCGTACTCCGGCTCCTCGCCCTGGTTGAGGGCGAGGTCGCAGCTCGTCCCGCCGAGGTCGACGGTGATGATCCCGGTCCGTCCGAGGGTGCGGGCGACGCGCGTGGCCGCGACGAGGCCCGAGGCGGGTCCGGACAGCACGGTGTCGATCGGCCGTTCCCGGGCGGTGTGGATGCTGAGCGTGCCCCCGTTCGAGGCGGTGATGTAGATCGGCGCCCTCACTCCCGTCTCGGCCACCCGTTCCTCCAGGCGATCGAGGTAGGCGCTCATGAGCGGCTGCACGTACGCGTTCATGATGGCGACGAGCCCGCGCTCGAACTCGCGCTGCTCGGGCCAGATCGCGGCCGACTCGGTGATCGAGATGCCGGGCAGGCGGTGCCGTAGCGCTTCCGCCAGCTCGCGCTCCGTTTCCGGGAAGGCGTAGGAGTTGAGCAGGAGCAGGGTCACCGCCTGGACGCCGGCCGCATGGAGGTCGGAGGCGAGCCGATCGAGATCCGCGGGGCCGGGACGCTCCACCACGCTCCCGTCCGCGCGAACCCGGGTGGCCGCCTCGAACACGAGGTTTCGCGGCACGAGGGGCTCTTCCTTGCGGAGCGTGAAATCGAAGGAGTTGTCGAGGCTCATGCGGCCGATCTCGAGTACCCCGCGATGGCCGCGGGAGACGACGAGCCCGACCCTCGCCCCGCGGCGCTGGATGATGGCATTCACGAGGAGGGTCGTGCCGTGGACAAGGAGCTCCACGTCTCCCGGCCGCACCCGGGCCCGCTCGATGAGCGCGGGAAGGCCCCGCGCCACGGAGAGCGACGGGTCGCCCGGAACGCTCGGCTCCTTGTAGCGAACGATCTCGCCCGTCAGCGGGTTCGCGAGCACGAAGTCGGTGAACGTCCCGCCCACGTCGATGCCGACGCGGCAACGTGCCGGCTTCCCGTCCGAAACCATGCGATCCACTCCCTTCCATTCCGCCGACGAGCGGCATGAGCGCATTCCGGGGGCCGCGGACCCGTTCCGGTCCGCCGCGTTGCCGCCATCCGGAGGGACGGCGTTCCACCGTCGACAAGTGCGCGGTCGCGCATCTGTCAAGGTACCATCTTGTGCAGACGAGGCTCTAACCGGCCGGCCGGGCGACGATGCGCGCGCAGCCGCGGCCGCGATCACGAGGAGTTCCGATGCTCGACAGGGGAACGAAACCGTCGAACGGAAGCCCTTCGCGGGGGGGCGGCGAAGCGGCGGCCGGCCGGCCGGCCGCGCTCGACCCGGTTCTGCTCGAGATCATGCGGCACAAGGTGGAGGCGATCGCGGACGAGATCTGCCTCACCCTGCTTCGCACCTGCCGGTCGGTGTTCGTCAACGAGGCAGCCGACTTCGCGGTGGGCCTCATCGATCTGGAGGGCGAGATCTTCGGATGGGCGCCCGAGAACAAGACCACGTCGGTCAACGTGCCGGCCGCGTACACCCTCGAGGCGATGGGCACCCTGGAGCCCGGCGACGCGATCGTCACCAACGACCCCTATACCTCCGACGCGATGGCGACCCACCTTCCCGATCTCCACGTCATCCGGCCCTATTTTCACGGCCCGCGGCTCGTCGGCTACGGCTGGGGCTTCATCCACTACATGGACGTCGGCGGAAGGTTTCCCGGAAGCATGTCGCCCCACACGGCCGACATCTTCCAGGAGGGATTCCGCATCCCGCCCATGAAGCTCATGCGAAAGGGCGTGCTCAACGAGGACTTCATCCACCTGTTCAAGGCGAACTGCCGGCTGCCGGAGACCAACATGGCCGACCTCAAGGCCATGCTGGGGGCGCTCGAGGTCGGCGGGCTCCGGGTGCGGGACACCATCGATCGGTACGGTGTCGAGACCTTCGTCGCGAGCCAGGCCGCGCTCAAGGATTATGCGGCCGACAAGGCGCGCGACGTGCTCCGCCTGCTCCCGGACGGTACCTACGACTTCTGGGACTATCTCGACGACGACGTGGTCTCCGCGATCCCCATCCGGATGCGTCTCCGGGCGACCGTGGACGACGGCCGGGTCCACTTCGACGTGACCGGCACCGATCCCCAGGTGGAGGCCTCCTACAACATCCCGACCGCCGGCAAGCTCCACAACATGCTGACCCGTCGGATCATGACGTTCATCTGCACCCACGATCGGACCATCCCGCTCAACGCGGGCACGTTTCGCCCGCTCAGCATGACGAGCCCCGCGGGAACGGTCCTCAACGCCGAGTTCCCCGATGCGTGCGCGGTGCGGTTCTCGACCGCCACGGGGTTCAACGACGCGGTGAGCGGGGTGCTGCTCAAGGCGGCACCGGACAAGATGGCGGGCGCGACGGCGGGAGCGAGCTTCACCATCGTGGTCGAGGAGACGAACCCGGCCGACGGCCAGCGGGAGGTGATCTTCGCCCAGTTGGCGCGGGGCGGCATGAGCGCCTTCCGCGGGAGCGACGGGGTCGACGTCCGCGACGTCACCATGAACACCATGCACAACCATCCCCTCGAGGTGGTGGAGGCGAAGTGCGGGGTCGCGTTCCGGGACTACGACGTGCGCCCGGACTCGGGGGGGCCGGGCCGGTCGCGGGGCGGCGCGGGGCAGGTGCTCACCGTCGAGGCCCTCCGGGACCGCACCACCCTGGTCATCGGCGGCCTCGATCGCATCCGTTTTCCTCCGTGGGGAGTGCAGGGAGGGCGGCACGGCCAACCGACGGAGGTGATCGTGAACCGGGGCCGGCCCGGGGAGCGCCCGCTCGGGAACGAGAGCTCGCTCACCCTCGACCGCGGCGAGACGGTGACCATGCTCACGCCGGGAGGCTCCGGCTTCGGGGACCCCTTCGAGCGCGACCCGGAGGCGGTGCGGCGCGACGTGGAGCTCGGCTTCGTCTCGCGCGACGGCGCCCTCCGAGACTACGGGGTCGTCGTCACGGATGCGCTGAGAGTCGACGAAGAGGCGACCCGAGGGGCGCGAACGAGCCGGGTCCGGCCGAACGTCGGGACCGATTTCGACTTCGGCCCCGAGCGGGTCGCCTGGGAACGGGTCTTCGACGACTCCATCATGCAGGCCCTCAACCGGGGTCTCTTCGAGCTTCCGAAGGCGCTCCGGCAAGCAGTGCGCCGGCGGATCATCGAGGAGGCGGTACCCGACCTTCCCCGCGCCGGGTACGGTCGGCTGGACGAAGTGCTGGCCGATGCGGATGCGGTGCGCGAACGCCTGAAGGCCGCGATGCGCCGCGCGTTCGCCGAGCATGGGGTCGAAGGGTACGGCCCCGATCCGCATTCCCCCGCAACGCGGAAGGTGGCCTGACCCCCGGCTGACCGACCGCTCCCCCGCTCCGGGCAACCGGACCGGGTCGCCCCTCCGGTGGCGGGGGGGCCGAGGATAGCCCGCATATCTCACCGACTTTCGTCGCGCGGGCGGACGGGGGTCCGAACGGTTGCCCTCGGCTTCCCGGATCAGCATGATCGCGATACGGGACCTCGTGAAGTGAGGTTGGGAGCCGGCCATGGCGTTCTGGCCGCACCGAATTGACGAAGAGGGGCCGGGCAGCGGCCAGGGGCGGCCGGTGCCCGGGATGGAGCAGATCCGGCAAGCGCTCCAGCACCGCCTCGAGAAGGCGCTTTCCCCGGTGGCGGCATTGCTGGACCGGATCGGCGCGAGCGCCGACCAGGTCTCGGTCGCGGGGTTCCTCATCAACGTGGGGGCGGCGGCCCTCGTCGTCGCCGGCCATCTCGTGCCGGCCGGCGCCCTCTATCTCTTCGCCGGGATGCTGGACCTCCTCGACGGGGTCGTCGCCCGGGCGGGCGGGAAGCCGACCCGGTTCGGCGCCTTCCTCGACTCCACCCTGGACCGCGCCTCGGAGGGGGTGGTCTTCGCCGCCATCGCCTACCGCTTCGCGGCCGAAGGGTCGGCGCTCGACGCGAGCATCGTCGTTCTCGCCCTCCTCGGCTCGTTTCTGGTGAGCTACGTCCGCGCCCGTGCGGAGGGGCTGGGAGCGGAGTGCCGGGTCGGGATCGCGACCCGCGCGGAGCGGGTGATCCTCGTCGCCCTCGGTCTCCTGTCCGGACTGCTTCCGGAAGCCATCCGGGTGGTGGCGCTCCTCACCGCGGTTACCGTGGTGCAGCGGATCGCCTGCGCCCGACGGGGGCTTCGCGCCGCCGACTGAGGCGACGGCGGGGGCGGCGGCGACCACGGCGGGCGCCTCCGGCCCCGGTTGGCCCCACCCGGCGAGATCGCGTAAATTCCGCCGGCCCCCCGGACGGGCTCCATCCGGAGATTCCAACGGAGACTCCTCGGCCACCATGAAAGCGCTCCTCTGCAAGCAGTACGGCCCGCCCGAGTCGCTCGTCCTCGAGGACATCCCGCGGCCCGAGCCCGGGGAAGGCCAGGTGCTCCTTCGGGTGCGCGCGTGCGGGGTCAACTTCCCCGATCTCCTGCTCATCGAGAACAAGTACCAGGAGCGCCCCACCCTTCCGTTCTCGCCGGGAGCGGAGGTGGCGGGAGACGTCATCGCGGTCGGGCCCGGGGTTGGATCCGGGGTCGGATCCGGTGCCGCGAGCGGGGTCCGCGAGGGGGACCGGGTGATCGCGATGATCGGCTCGCGCGGGTTCCAGGAGGAGACGCTGGCCGACGCGGCGCGCTGCGTCCCGCTTCCGGACTCGATGGACTACGCGACCGGCGCCGCCTTTACCCTCACCTACGGAACGAGCTATCACGCCCTCGTCGACCGCGGCCGCATATCCCCCGGCGAGACGCTGCTCGTGCTCGGCGCGACCGGCGGGGTCGGCACCGCCGCCCTCGATATCGCCCGCAACCTCGGCGCCCACGCGATCGCGGCCGGCGGGAACGACGCGAAGCTCGAGACGGTGCGCGCAATCTACGACGTGCGCGACACCGTGAACTACGCCTCGGGCGAGGAGCCGTTCAAGGACCGGGTCAACCGCCTCACCGGGGGGCGCGGCGCGGACGTCATCTACGACCCGATCGGCGGCGAGACGTTCCAGCAGGCGCTCCGGTGCATCGCGTGGGAGGGCCGGATCCTCGTCGTGGGTTTCGCGGCGGACGGCGCCAACCTTCCCCAGGCTCGTACCAACCTCCTGCTCCTCAAGGGCAGCTCGCTCGTCGGCGTGTTCTGGGGGCGCTTCACCCGGGAATCCCCCGTCCGCAGCGCCCGGAACTTCGATACGCTGTTCGGGTGGCACGCGGACGGGCGCCTCCGGCCCCATATCTCGCACCGCTTCCGCCTCGACGAGGGCATCGACGCGCTCCGGGCGGTGGCGGAGCGGCGGGTCGTCGGCAAGTGCGTCGTCGTGATGGACGACTGAACCGGGCGGCGACGGGCGAAGACGGGCCGCATCGCCAAGGACCAGAGCCGGGATCAGAACCAGGATCAGGACCAGACGAGGTATCGCAGATGTTCCTTCCCCTTTCCGATCGTGCGCGCGAGCTGCTCGACCAGGTCATGGCGTTCATGGACGAGCACGTCTATCCGAACGAGGCCCGCTTCCACGAGGAGATCGACTCCGGGGACCGCTGGCAGGCGGTCCCGGTGCTCGAAGAGGTGAAGGCCGTCGCGCGCGAGCGGGGCCTGTGGAACCTGTTCCTGCCCGAGAGCGAGCTCGGGGCGGGGCTCACGAACTTCGAGTACGCGCACCTGTGCGAGCAGATGGGGCGCTCACCGATGGGCCCGGAGTCGTTCAACTGCTCCGCCCCGGACACCGGCAACATGGAGGTGCTCGTGCGCTACGGCACCGACGAGCACCGCCGCGAGTGGCTCGAGCCGCTCCTTGCGGGCGAGATCCGATCCTCCTTCGCGATGACCGAGCCCGCCGTCGCCTCCTCCGACGCGACCAACATCTGCTCGACCATCACCCGCGACGGCGACGAGTACGTCATCAACGGCCGCAAGTGGTGGACCTCCGGGATCGGCGATCCCCGCTGCCGGATCCTCATCTTCATGGGCAAGACCGATACCTCGGCGCCCCGGCACCGGCAGCAGTCCATGATCCTCGTGCCGCGGGACACGCCGGGGGTGAAGGTGGTCCGGCTGCTCTCCGTGTTCGGCTACGATCACGCCCCCCACGGCCACGGGGAGGTCGAGTTCGAAGAGGTGCGGGTGCCCGCCTCGAACCTCCTCCTCGGGGAGGGCCGCGGCTTCGAGATCGCGCAGGGCCGGCTCGGCCCGGGCCGCATCCATCACTGCATGCGCTGCATCGGGGTGGCGGAGCGGGCGCTCGAGCTCATGTGCGAGCGCGCGAAGAGCCGGGTCGCGTTCGGCACCACCCTGGCCGAGAAGGGGTCGCTGCGCGAGGACATCGCGAAGAGCCGGATGGAGATCGACCAGGCGCGGCTGCTCACCCTCCACGCGGCGCACAAGATGGACGAGGTGGGCAACAAGGAGGCGCGCAACGAGATCGCGGAGATCAAGGTGGTAGCGCCGAACGTCACCCAGCGGGTGCTCGACCGGGCGATCCAGGCCCACGGGGGGATGGGGGTCTGCCAGGACACCCTGCTCCCCCACTGGTGGGCCGCGAACCGGACCCTGCGCCTCGCGGACGGCCCCGACCAGGTGCACATGGAGGCGATCGCGAAGCGCGAGCTCGCCCGCAACCGGTAGCGGGCGGCGCGGAGCGGCAGCGACAGCGGACCCGGACAGCCAGGATTCCGACCGGACATCCCATGGACATCAGGGCGGTCATCTTCGACGTCGGAGGGGTGATCCAGGAATCACCGCTCGACTTCATTCGGGACTACGAGGCCCGGAACGACCTTCCGGAAGGGTTCTTCGCCGACATCGTCGGCAACTACGCGGCCCGCCCGGACGGGGCATGGCAGCGCCTCGAGCGCGGGGAGCTGCTGCTCGACGAGTTCTGCCGGATCTTCGATTCGGAGATCGCGAACCTCGGCTACACCGTGTCCACGGCAGCGATGATGCTCGAGATGGCGGACTACGTCGTGGTCCGGCCCCGGATGGTGGAGGCGGTCCGGCGGCTCCGCGCGCACGGAATCAGGACCGCCGCGCTCACCAACAACTGGCTGATGGAGGAGAAGGACCTCGAGCGCGAGGCCCTCGAGAGCGAGTTCGACGCGTTCATCGAATCGTGCCGCACCGGCCTTCGCAAGCCCGATCCGCGCATCTACGAGCTCGCCTGCGAGGCGCTCGGCGTCCTGCCGGGCGAAGCCGCGTTCCTCGACGACATCGGCGCGAACCTCAAGGCGGCGGCCCGGCTCGGAATGCTCACCATCAAGGTGACGAATCCCGACGAGGCGTTGCGCGAGCTGGGGCGGGAAGTCGGGATCGAGCTCGTCGACCCGCCCGCCGCGGACGCCGGGGCCGGGGAGGAGGAACCAGGAACATGAGCAAAGTCACCGTGGTCGCCACCGGCCTCCGGTTTCCCGAGGGCCCGATCGCCCTCTCCGACGGCTCGGTGCTCGTCGTCGAAATCGCCCGCGGCACCGTCTCCCGGGTGCTTCCGGACGGCACGGTGGGGGTGGTCGCGGAGACCGGCGGCGGCCCCAACGGAATGGCCCTCGGCCCGGACGGCCGCTGCTATGTCTGCAACAACGGCGGGTTCGAGTGGCACGAGCGGGGCGGGCAGCCCGTCCCGGGCCTGCAGGGGCCGGAGTACCAGGGTGGGCGGATCGAGGCCGTCGACCTTGAGACCGGCGAGGTGGAGGTGCTCTACCGGGAGTCGGATCGAGGGCCCCTGCGCGGCCCCAACGACATCGTCTTCGACGCGCACGGCGGCTTCTGGTTCACCGACTTCGGCAAGATGCGGCCGGGCGACATGGACCGCGGGTTCGTGCACTACGCGAGGGCGGACGGAAGCGAGTGTCGCGAGGTGATCCGGGGCCTCTTCACCCCGAACGGGATCGGACTCTCGCCGGACGGGGGGACCCTCTACGTCGCGGAAACGATCCCGGGACGGATCTGGGCGTGGGAGCTGCCAGAGCCCGGGGTCGCGCGCCTCGACCGTGCGGCCGGGACCCTTTGCCGGGGCCGGCTCGTCGCGGCGCCGGGGGGCTACGTGGAGTTCGACTCGATGGCGGTGGACGGCGCCGGCAACGTGTGCGTCGCGACCCTCCACCGGGGCGGGATCACCGTCGCCGCGCCGGACGGGAGCTCCGTCGAGCACGTCCCCCTCCCCGACCCCGTCACCACCAACGTGTGCTTCGGCGGTCCCGATCTGCGCACCGCGTGGGCCACCCTGAGCGGCACCGGTCAGCTCGTCTCGTTCGAATGGCCGCGCCCCGGCCTTCGCCTCAACTACACCTGACCGAAACGGTTCGGCAACCCTCGAACTTCGGACACCGAGGCGGGAGGCCGTCATGGCAAACGAGAGCGAGCGGATCCGCACCACCGTAGTGGGCTCCTACCCGGTGCCGGGCTGGCTCGTCGCGAGCCCGTCGGAGGAGGCCCTCACCGACGCGACCCGCGTGGTGCTGCACACCCAGGAGGCGGCCGGGATCGATCTCGTCTGCGACGGCGAGCTCTACCGGTTCGACATCAACCACCCCGAGACCAACGGCATGATCGAGTACTTCGTCCGCCCCATGGCGGGGATGCGGACGGAGATCGACTTCGATGAGCTGCAGGCGTTCCGGGCTCAGGCGGGCATGGGATTCCGCCGCCGGCCGCCGGCGGTGGCCGACGGGCCGGTCGGGGCCGGGACCCTGGATCTGCCGGGGGCGTGCGGGCGGGCCCTCGCCCTCGCGGGCCGGCCGCTCAAGTTCACCGTCACCGGGCCGCACATGCTGGCCAAGACGACGATCAACCGGCACTACCCCGACACCGAGAGCCTGACCGAGGCGATCGCGGACGTGCTCGCCGGTCAGGTCGCCCACTGCCCGGCCGCCGTCGTCCAGATCGACGAGGCAAACCTGCCGGGGTATCCGCAAGAATGGGAATGGGCGGCGCGCTGCATCAACCGGGTGCTGGACGCAGTGCCGGGAACCCCGGCCGTGCACCTTTGCTTCGGCAACTACGGCGGGCAGACCATCCAGTCGGGGAGCTGGCGCCGCCTCGTCGACTACCTGAACGCGATCCACGCCGACCACGTGGTGCTGGAGACCGCCCACCGACCGGTGGACGAGATCGAGGCGTTCCGGGAGATCCGTCCGGAGATCGGGTTGGGCATCGGGGTCGTCGACATCAAGCGCACCGATATCGAGACCGCGGACGACGTCGCGCGGGCCATCGAGCGGGCGGAACGGGTGGTCGGACCCGGCCGGGTCCGCTACATCCACCCGGACTGCGGCGTCTGGATGCTCAAGCGGTCGATTGCGGACGCCAAGATCCGCGCCCTCGTCGCGGGCCGCGACCTCTACGAGGGCCGTGCCCGCGCCTGATCCGGACCGGCCACCGGTTCCTGCGCGCCGGGCCGCACCCGCGCCGGCGTCCGCGCCCGGTACCGGCAGCCTCCGGGCCGGACTCAGACGTGGTCGCGGAAGCGCTCTCGGGTGATGCGAACGACCTCCTCGCCGGGGCGGCGCCACCAGTCGAAGGCGGAGAAGATCTCGACCTCGATGAGGCCCCGGTAGCCGGCGGCGGCGACCATTGCCCCGATCGCGGGGAGGTCGATGACCCCGTCGCCCATCATGCCGCGGTCGGCGAAGAGGTCCCGGGTCTCGAGCCGCCAGTCCGAGACGTGGCAGGCATGGATGCGACCGGCCGCGCGGGCGATCTGGGCGGGGAGGTCCGGGTCCCACCACACGTGGTAGACGTCGACGACGACCCCAATCCCGTCGCCGAGCTCGTCGCAGAGGTCGAGGGCCTGGGCGAGGGTGTTGACCGCCGAGCGGTCCGCGGCGTACATCGGGTGCAGCGGCTCGACGGCGACCGGAATGCCCGCCGCCCGGGCCCGGGGCAGGATCGCCCCGAGGGCGTCCCGGATCATCGCCCGGGTGCCGGGAAGATCGCGCGACCCTGGGGGGAGGCCCCCGGCGACGACGACGAGGCAGTCGGCGGCGAGCGCGGCGGCCTCGTCGACGGCGCGAAGCCCGTCGTCGATCGCGCGGCGGCGGCCGGCCGCGTCGGCGGCCGGAAACATGCCCGCCCGGCAAAGGCCGGTGACCCGCATGCCGTGATCGGCGACGAGGCGGCGGGCTTCCTCCACCCCGCATTCCTCGAGCTTGTCGCGCCAGATCCCGATGGCCCGCACCCCCTGGGCCGCGTAGCCCGCGATCGCCTCCGCGAGCGACCACTGCTCGCGGGTGGTCGCCTGGTTGATCGAGAGGCGGGCAAGGTCAGCCACCGACGCCTCCCGCGCCGGCTGTCTCCCCCGCCGTCACGGCCGACCGTGCGTTGCGCGCGGGCGCGCTGCGCGACCCCGGCGCACGGACGTCAGCCATCGAGGCCGTGCACCGCCATCAGGCGGCGCATGCGGTCGCTCGCGAGGTCGGGATCGCGGAGGAGCCCCGCCGCGTCGGCGAGGCGGAAGATTTCGGCGAGGTGAAGGAGCGAGCGGGCGCTCTGCTGCCCGCCGACCATGACGAAATGGTCCTGGTGCCCGTTCAGCCAGGCCATGAACACCACCCCTGTTTTGTAGAAGCGGGTCGGGGACCGGAACACGTGCCGGGAAAGCGGCACGGTCGGGGCCAGGATCTCGTGGAACCCGGCCTCGTCGCCGCCCGCGAGGGCGCCCAGGGCGGCGGAGGCGACGGGTGCGATGGCGTCGAAGATCCCGAGCAGGGCATCGCTGTAGCCGACCGGGTCGCCGGCGATGAGCTCGGCGAAGTGGAAGTCGTCGCCGGAGTACATGCGCACCCCTTCCGGCAGCCGCCGGCGCATGGCGATTTCCTTGTCCTTGTCGAGCAGGGAGACCTTGATGCCGTCGACCCGGCCCGCGTTGGCCTCGATCACCCCGAGGCAGACCTCCATCGCCGCGAGGTGGTCGTGCTCGCCCCAGTATCCGGCGAGGGCGGGGTCGAACATCTCCCCGAGCCAGTGGATGATCACCGGCTCGCGCACCTGGCCGAGGATCCGGTCGTAGACCCTCGCGTAGTCGTCCGGCGACCGGGCGGCGCCCGCGAGCACCCGGCTCGCCATGAGGATCACCCGCCCCCCGAGGCCCTCGATGAACGCGACCTGCTCCTCGTACGCGGCGATCACGTCGTCGACTCCGAGCCCCGGCTCGGGGGCCAGGTGGTCGGTGCCGGCCCCGCACGCGATCACCGCGCCGGGAATGGTCCGGGCGGCGGCGAGGCTCCGGCGGATGAGGTCCCGGCTCGCCGCCCAGTCGAGCCCCATGCCGCGCTGGGCGGTGTCCATCGCCTCCGCCACCCCGAGGCCGAGGTCGAAGAGGTACCGCCGGTAGGCGATCGTCGCCTCCCAGTCGAGGGCCGGGGCGAGCCACGGGTCGACGTCCGCCACCGGGTCCGCGACGACGTGGCACGCCGCGAGGGCCACCCGGTTGAAGGGGCGGTTTGCGCGCGCGGAGAACTCGCGCGGCCCCGAGATGGTGAACGGCTCCAGCCGGCCGCCGACCGCGGGGAGGTTCAGGGTGGCCATCGCTCAGTCCTCCAGGTCTTCGACGTCGCGCCAGCGCCGCTCGGCCCAGCTCGCGAGCCCGAGCTCGGCGAGCTGCAATCCCTTGGCCCCTTCGCGGAGGTCCCACGGGAAGGAAGCCTCCCCGTGGAGGTGGCGGATGAACCGCTCCCACTGGGCGCGGAAGGCGTTCGGGTAGTCCATCGTGTCCGGAACCTCGCTCCACCCCGCCGCGTAATCGACGGCGGGCGGAAGGTCCGGGTTCCAGACCGGCTTCGGGGTGTTGACCCGCGACTGGGTGAAGCAGCGGCGCAGGCCCGCCACCGCCGAGCCGTGGGTCCCGTCCACCTGCAGGGTGAGGAGGTCGTCGCGCCGCACCCGCACGCACCACGACGAGTTGAACTGGACCACCATCCCGTCGTCGAGCTCGAACGTGGCGTAGGCGGCGTCATCGGCGGTCGCCTCGTACTCGGCCCCGTTCTCGTCCCGGCGCCGCGGGATGTGGGTCGCGCCCCGGCAGCTCACCGCCCGGATGGGGCCGAAGGTGTTGTCGACGAGGTAGCGCCAGTGGCAGAGCATGTCGAGGATGATCCCCCCGCCCTCCGCTACCCGGTAGTTCCAGGACGGGCGCTGGGCGGGCTGGAGGTCGCCCTCGAACACCCAGTAGCCGAACTCCCCGCGCACCGAGAGGATCCGGCCGAAGAACCCCGCGTCGATGAGGAGCCGGAGCTTGCGCACCCCCGGCATCCAGAGCTTGTCCTGGACCACCCCGTGCCGCACCCCGGCGTCCCGGGCGGCACGCCAGGCGGCGAGGGCTCCGGCGAGATCGCTCGCCGCCGGCTTCTCGCAATAGACGTCCTTGCCGGCCGCGACCGCGCGCACGAGCCGCTCGGCCCGGCCCCCGGTATGTGCGGTGTCGAAGAACAGCCGATCCTCGGGATCGGCGAGGGCGGCGTCGAGATCCGCCGTCCAGCGTGCGATGCCGTACGCCCGGGCGAGGGCCGCGACCCGTCCCTCGTCGCGCCCGACGAGGATCGGATCCGGCATCACGCGGCTGCCGTCGGCGAGCGGGAGACCGCCCTCGCGCATGATCGCGAGCACCGATCGCTCGAGGTGCTGGTTCCGGCCCATGCGGCCGGTGACGCCATTCATGATGATGCCGAGGCGGCGTTCGTTCATTGCTCACTCCATGCCCAACAGACGGTAGATGCGCCGCGCGTAGACGCCGAAGTCCTGGTGGGTCTTGAGGTCGAGGGTACGCGGGTACGGGAGGTCGATCTCGAAATTGTCGGCCATCCGGGCGGGGCCCGCGGTCAGCACCGCGCAGCGCGACCCGAGGAACACCGCCTCCTGGATGCTGTGGGTGACGAAGATGATGGTCTTGCGGCTCTCCTCCCAGATCCGCATGAGCTCGAGGTTCATCTTCTCCCGGGTCAGCGCGTCGAGGGCGCCGAAGGGCTCGTCCATGAGGATTACCTGGGGATCGTGAATGAGCGATCGGGCGATGGCCGCACGCTGCTGCATGCCCCCCGAAAGCTCGTAGGGGTAGCTCCGCTCGAAGCCGGCGAGCCCGACCATGTCGAGGAGAAACTGCGCTCGCTCGCGCGCCTCCCCCCGGGCGATGCCGAGGATCTCGGCCGGGAGCAGCACGTTCTCGATGATCCGCCGCCACTTGAGGAGGAGAGGCTGCTGGAACACCATGCCGATGTCCCGGGTAGGGTCGAAGGGCGTCTCCGCATTGCCGATCCGGACCGTGCCGCCGTCGTGGGGATGGAGCCCCGCGAGCACCTTGAGCACGGTGGTCTTGCCGCATCCGGAAGGGCCGACGAGGGAGACCAGCTCGCCGGCCGTCACGTCGAGGGTGACGTCCGAGACGGCGAGAAACTCGTCGCGACGGCGGCGGTAGACCTTGCTCATCCCGGCAAGGTGGATGAACGGCTCGCGCATGCGTCCCGCCCCCTAGTCGAGCCGCGCGTCACGGACCACCGCGAGCCGCTCCAGGAGAAGGACGAGGGCGTACAGCACCACTCCGACGGCGGTGATGAGCAGCACCGCCATGAACATCGCCGCGGTGTCGAGCGCGACCTGGACCTGCAGCATGAGGTAGCCGAGGCCCTCCTCCGAGGCGATGAACTCGCCGACGATCGCCCCCGCCACGGCCAGCACCACCGCCACCTTCATGCCGGAGAAGAGGTACGGAAGGGCGCTCGGGAGCTGGATCTTGGCGAAGACCTGCCAGCGGGTAGCCCGAAGGGTGCGCACGAGGTCCAGGAGGTCCGGCTCCACCTCGTCGAGCCCCCGGGCGGTGGTGATGAGGATCGGCAGGAAGCAGATGGAGAACGCGATGATGATGTTCGGACCGAGCCCGTACGAGAACCACACGATGAAGATCGGGCCGAGGGCCACCTTGGGGATCATGTTCAGCGAGACGATAAGAGGCATGAAGGCGTCGTTCAGCCGGCGGGACCAACTGAAGACGAGGGCCAGCACCACCCCGACCGCCACCGCCAGCCAGAACCCGCCGAACACCGACGCGGCGGTGACGAGCGTGTTGTGCATCCAGTTGTAGTTCTGGAAGTCGAGGAGGGTGGCGAAGGTCTCGACAGGGGTCGGCATGATGTAGGACTCGACCTTGCCGAGCACCACCCAGAGCTGCCACGCGACCACCACCGCCACGTGCATGGCCGCGATCAGCACCCAACGCCCGATGTTCTCCCGCCAGCCCTCCATCCGGTGCGCCCCCTTCAGCCGAGCCAGCGAGGGAGGTTCTCGGCGACGAACGCGTCGTCCGTGAGGTGGGGATAGCTGGCGATCACCCGGTCGATCTCCTCGCGCTGGCCCGGGCTCAGCCCCTCGTCCGGGTCGAGGCACCAGATGCCCGGCATCAGGCCCTGGCGATGCAGCACCTCGTGGCAGCCCGCGATGCAGCCCCGGAATTCGTTCGCGACGTCGAACAGGGCCGCGTTGCAGTCGGTGATCTGGGACGCGAGGCCGAGGAGCTCGGTGTCGATGCGCCCCGAGTCGAACGCGGCGTGGGCCCTCGCGAGCAGCGTGACCGCCACCCGCACCCAGACGTTCCAGTGGCCGAGGAGGCCGCCGCGAAAGCGGACCGTCACGTACCCGTCGTCGCGGCGAAGGACGAAGGGGGCCACGAGGTCGAGAAGAATGCTGTCGTCGTTCCCGGTATAGAGGGCGACGCGCTCCTCGGCCCGCGCCTCCACCACGCCGCGGACCACGTCCAGGGTGCGGTAGCGGTCGAAGGGCGCGACCTTGATCGCGACGACGTTCTCGATCGCGGCGAAGCGGCGCCAGAACGAGGCGGGCAGATGGATGCCGCCGACGGCCGGCTGGAGGTAGAAGCCGACAACGGGCAGGACCTCGGCGACCGCCGCGCAGTGGTCCACGATCGCGTCTTCCGGAGCGCCCCGGAAGGCGGCAAGGCTGAGGAGCCCGGCGTGGTAGCCGAGGTCGCGGGCGGTCCGGGCCTCGTCGACGGCCTGTTCGGTGCCGCCGACGAGGCCCGCGATCATCGCGAGCGGACGCTCGGCCCAGGCCCGGGCGGTGTCCATGGCGAGAGCCAGCACCGGCGCGTAGAGACCGGCCTCGCGGATGGTGAACTGGGTGCTGTGCACCCCGACCGCGAGCCCGCCCGCCCCGGCGTCGATGTAGTAGCGGGTCAGGGCCGCCTGGTGACGCTCGTCGAGGCGACGCTCGGCGGTTAGGGCGAGCGGGTGGGCCGGAATGACCGCGCCCCGGCGCAGCACGGCCAGGACGTCTTCCGGAATGGCGTTGTGACCGATCTCGGCTTCTCCCGCGGTCCGCACGGGTCCCGCGCCACGATGCAGCGGCTGAATCTGGAACAGATGCCCGGCGCGGTCAAGACGCCGACCCCCACCCGCCTCCCATCGGGCGGAGTCACGCCGCGCGCCGCCGCCCCGAATCGGGCGCCCGGCTGCGCGGCGTGAAGACCCGCCCCAATACCGGTAAGCTCCCCGGCGGGACTCTCCGGCTCGCCGACGCCTTCGGTTCGAGGGTCGGGAACCACCGCGCGGCCGGTGGGGCGACGGGCTCCGCGGCCGAGGAACCAAGGAGGAAACACGCCATGATCGACATTCGACGCTCGCTCGCGACGGCCGCCGCCGCCGCATTGCTGGTGCTCGGCTCGAGCGGAGCGGCCCGCGCCGCCGAGGTGAGCTTCATCCTGAACTGGGTGGCCGGCGGGGACCACGCCCCCGTCTACTGGGCGCAGGCCCAGGGCTGGTACGCCGACGCTGGAATCGACCTCACCATCGAGCAGGGCAAGGGCTCGACCCTGTCCTCCCAGCGCGTCGGGATCGGCAAGAACCAGCTCGGCATCGCGGACCTCGGCACCGCGCTCGTGAACAAGGGCAAGGGAGCCGATCTCGTCGCGGTCTTCAACATCTACGCCAATTCCCCCTACGGCTTCTACTGGAAGAAGAGCTCCGGGATCACCGAGGTGCCCGAGTTCGCGGGGAAGAAGATCGGCAACCCGCCGTGGGACGCGGCCCGGCAGATGTGGCCCGCCTTCGCCAAGGCGGTCGGGATGGACCCGGGCTCGGTGACCTGGGTGAACGTGCAGCCGAACGCCAAGATCTCCGCCCTCAAGTCGGACAGCATCGACGTCACGACCTCCTTTTACAACATCCACTTCATCTTCGAGCGGGTGTTCGGCGAGGACATGGGATTCGTCTCGGGCAAGGAGATCGGAGTCAACCCCTACGGCAACTCGGTGATCGCGAACGGCGCGTTCCTCGAGGCGAACCCCGGGGTCGCGGAAGCCTTCGTCAAGGTGACCCAGAAGGCGTACGCCGCCTGCGTGAAGGATCCGGAGCCGTGCATCGACGCCCTCCTCGCCGCCAACAGCGGGCTCAAGAAGGAGGACAGCATGGCGAACTGGGCCCTCGTCGAGGAGCTGATGGACGCGGAGAGCTCGCGCACCGGCGCCCTCGGCTACTTCGATCCGGAGCGGATGGCCGGCGACTACGGGCTCATCGAGGCCTACTTCGAGCTCGAGACGCCGTTCGACATCGCCTCCGCGTACCGCAACGACTTCCTCGACATGAGCATCAAGTTCGCGAAGTAGCGGAAGGCGCCCTCCCGCGCGCGGCCCGGCCGGACCCCGGCCCGGCCGCGCGTCAACCGAACTCGGGGCCCGCGATGAGCACCATGCGGCTCGGGTCGTCGAGGGGTTCGCGCCGCCCGAGCAGCATCCGGACGTAGCCCCGCTGGCGGTGGAATCCGAGCCGGGGCAGCCGGTCCGCGAGCCACGCGTGATGGTCCCCCGCGTCGAGGAACACCGGGCCCCGGACGGCGGCGAGGCCGGCCGCGAGGAGCGCCCCGGCGGCCCCCTGGTCCTCCGCCACGAGGGGGCCGAGCTGGGTCGCGAGGCGCCCGTCG
>JAJECB010000140.1 GCA_022822245.1 Gammaproteobacteria bacterium | reverse complement strand
TTCCAGAGCGCGATGTTCGACCGCGACACCCTCGTCATCTCGTACGACGCGGAGCGGGGCGATCCGCGCGGGTCGCGCCGGCGCGGCACGGACCCGCGGGCGGCCGGGCTCGGGGACTGCATCGACTGCACGATGTGCGTGCAGGTGTGCCCGACCGGGATCGACATCCGCGACGGCCTCCAGCACGGCTGCATCGCCTGCGCCTCGTGCGTCGACGTCTGCGACCAGGTGATGGAGCGCATGGGCTACCCGAAGGGTCTCGTCCGGTACACCACCCAGAACGCGGTCGACGGGCGCCCGACCCGCATCGTGCGACCGCGCACGGTGGTCTACGCTTCGTGCCTCGTCGGGCTCGTCGCGGTCTTCGCCGGGCTGCTCGCGGCGCGGGTGCCGGCCGAGCTCGACGTCATCCGGGACCGCAATGCGCTCTACCGGGAGACCGACGAAGGGTTCATCCGCAACGTGTACACCCTCAAGATCGTGAACATGCACGACGAGCCGCTTCGCTGGCGGATCCGGGCGGAGGGGATCCCGGGGCTGCGCCTCGGGACCGAGCGGGGCGACCGCGAGGTGGCGCCCGGGGAAGTCGCTTCGGTCCCCGCCCGCCTCGACGCGCCGCGCGCGGAGCTCCGGGCCGCGAGCACCCCGGTTCGCTTCACCATCGAGGCGCTCCGCGACGCGGAGATCCGGGCGAGCGAGGAGGCCCGCTTCCTCGGGCCGGTCCCCGAGGGCCGAAGATGACCGGGGAGCCGTCCCGGCGTTCCGGCCGCTGGCATCGCGAGCCCCTCGTGTGGCTGGTGCTCGCGATCCCGGCCGCCTCGGTGATCATGGGGGCGGTCATGCTGGTGCTCGCCAACGCGACGTGGGACGGTCTCGTCGCCGACGACTACTACCGGCGAGGGTTGCAGATCGACCGTTCGCTCGCGCGCGACGCGGAGGCAGCCCGCCTCGGTCTCGGGGCCACCCTCGGGTTCCCGGCGCCGGGGGTCGTCGAGGTCCGCGTGGGAGGCGCGGCCGCGACCCCGGCGGACGACCGGCTGACCCTGGAATTTTCCCGCGCCGGGCGCGCGGGCGACGACGTGCGGGTCGACGCGGTCCGGGGCGCGGGCGGGGTGTGGCGCGCGGCCGTCCCGGAGCTCGCGCCCGGGAAGTGGTACGTCGAGCTCGGCAACGAACGCTGGCGCCTCGCCGCGCCGGTGTGGATGCCGGCCGCGGGAGGCGAGATCGCGCTCCGCCCCCCCGCCGCCCCCCGGGGCTCGTAGCCAGCCGCAGTATTTCACCGAATTTCAGCTAATCGAGCAGACGCCAGATATCGTTTGTTGATTAGGAGATAACAAATAACGCGTAGAAGGAACAGGTTGTAGATATATCTCCATCGCCGAACTGGCCAGGAGGTTGCGATTCAAGCCCCCGGATCGCGTCCATTGTGTTGCGTTTCGTGATGCCCATTTGCTGCCCTTGTGCACGAAATCGGATTGCTCCCGCGAAGCTCACTGCATGCCGAACGGCCGACGAAGAGAGGCGTGGCACAAGGTCCGCCTCACGACACGCGCTGTCGCTGACGCCAGACCGGGGCTACATCGTCGGGGACGATGAGCTGACGGGCTTTGGAGTGCGCATCGGTACGCTTGTTGCCGTTGACGAACGGATGGTTCTGACACAGGCTTTCCCACCGCGCTGCGGCCTCGGCAGCAATGTCGGAGTAGTATCCCGTTTGGGGTCCGCCGGGGAGCCGGGCTCGCTGGAAGGAGCGCGGCTCCCCGTTGCAATGGTTGTCCGCGGAAGGCCGACGCGATGGCCCAGCCGGTTCTTCGGACAGAATGGTTCCGTGTCCGCATTCTCTCCAGGCCGACATGCCGCCAGCACGCGAAAAAGGAGTGGCGAAGCTGACGCGACAGGCGTCCGGCCCCAGCGCGGACGGCGACCGCGCCGCGGGAGGGATTTTGGCCAACTACCGCGAGAGGACCGATGTCCGGCGGCGGGAATCTCGGCGATGTTCTCGCGTCAGAGCGCGTCTTCCTCTTTCAGCATCCGGAGCGATTCGCGGAACGCATCCACGGTCCCGGCAAGCTCCGCCTCTCCGTGGGCGGCGGAGATGGTCCCGCCCGGCCACCCAATGATGTCCACTCCGTTCGAGAGCATCGCGAGGCGCAGCCGGTCGGCGAGCCCGGGCGGGTTTGCCTTGAGCTCCCGGTAGTCGACCGAGAAGGGGTCGAAACGGTCCGGACGAATGGACCGCCCCTCGGAGTTGAGGAACACGTGAAAGCCGGAGAACGTGCCGTAGGCGGCCCACGGCACGGCTTCGTCGATGAGAACCTCGTTCAGGGCCGCGCGCAACCGCTCGCTGAAGTCGTTGGCGCGTGCGCAGGCGTCGGTCGAGCCGACGATACGGAGCATCTCGGTGCCGGCCGCTGCCGACACCGGGTTCGCGTTGTAGGTTCCTTGGTGATTGATCTTCTCGCGCCCGTCCGCCGAGGTCACCTCGAAATCGAGGGAGTCCAGAAGGTCCTTGCGCCCCGCGAGGGCGCCCCCCGGCAACCCTCCGGCCAGGATCTTCGCGAATGTGGTGAGGTCGGGGAAGATGCCGAACGCGACTTGCGCGCCGCCCGGCGATACCCGGAAACCGGTCACCACCTCGTCGAAGATGAGTATCACCCCGTTCTCCCGCGTCGCCTCGCGGAGCGCCTCGAGGAACGAGAGGCGAAGCGGCACCAGGCCGAACGAGGAACCGGTCGGCTCGAGGATCGCGGCCGCGATGTCCGGATCGCCGGCCATCGTCTCGCGCATCGCAACCTCGTCGCTGGGGTCGAGCAGGATCACGCTGCCCGCGACCTCGTCGAGGACTCCGGGCGTCGCCGTGCCGTCGAAGTGCGAGACATACCCTTGGGTCATGTGGTCGTGCCAGCCGTGGAAGTGGGTCCGGAAGCGCACCACCTTGCGCCGACCGGTCGCCGCGCGAGCGACCCGGAGCGCCAGGTGGGTGGCCTCGGTTCCGGACGAGGTGAACCGGACCCGCTCCACGGACGGCACCAGGTCCTTGATCGCCTGCGCCCAGCGTACTTCGCCCTCGTGGCTCGACCCGAAGTGGGTTCCCCGGCCGAGGGCCTCCACGATTACGCGATCGATGTCCGGGTGGTGGTGTCCGAGCATCAGCGCCCCGTGTCCGCCGAAGTAGTCGATGTACTCGTTGCCGTCGACGTCCCACTTGCGCGGCCCCTCGGCCCGATCTACATAGATCGTGTAGGGGTCGAGCTTGCGGCTGTCGTGGGTGATGCCGCTCGGGAAGAGGTCCCGTGCTTCCCTCGCGAGTTCGGCGGAGCGGCGGGTGCGTTCGCGGTAGGCGGCTTCGATGCGGGAGTTGCTGAGCGCTTCCATGAGGTGTCTCCGTCGTGGGTCCGGAGTCAACGGGGCTCCGGCGGATGGTGTCTCGACGTGCTCGTCGGTCCAGCCTTGGCTGCGGGGCGTCTCCGCCGGCGGTTCAGCACGCGATGTGAAGGTGCCAGCCTGCGTGGCCGGCCATGCGGGCGAGTCGCCCGCCCGTTCCGGCGCCGGTACCCGTGGCGCGGGATTCGCCCCGCGGTGGCGGGGCCCGGAGTGTGGAACGACTCCGCCAATGGCGGCACCGCGGCTACTCGCAGTTCAGGATGCGGCGAAGCGCCTTCAAGTGCCGCTTGGCGAGCCGTGGCCGAACCGACGCCGGATGCTCGCGGGTCTTTTCCTGCACGCTGTTCGGAACCGTGCGGAGCTTTTCGTCCATCGAGCGTGCGAGACCGCGAAACGTCGCTGCCCGCTCCCGGAGTCGGGAACCGGTAAACGCGGAGGGCACCGTCCGGGCCGGCCGCCAGCACGCCGTGGCTCGCTATCGTGGGCAGGTTCCGACTGCCGATCTTCCGCGCGAGCTCGTCGCCTTCCGCGGTCACGTGAGCAATTCTGTCGTACTCGTCGTCGTAGGCCGCCTGCCCGTCGAGCGTGAGGGCGTTGTGCTCGCACATTCCGGGCTTCGGATCCTCGGGCAGGGTGAGCGACCTAGGAGCGTGCGCCGCAGGAACCGGTGAGATAATTGGCTGGCGGAAGAAGAGGGAGCGTGGTGGATGTCGACGACGTTTCGCCCCTATGAGCCGGATCAGATGCTGCTGCTGGCGCCGGACGTTCGCGCTTGGCTGCCC
>JAJECB010000046.1 GCA_022822245.1 Gammaproteobacteria bacterium | reverse complement strand
GAGATGGCGGTCCGCCTCGCCGGCGAGCGCCAGACCCTCGGTATCTACCTCTCCGGCCACCCCGTCGAGCCCCACGAGGAGGAGCTCCTCAAGTTCACGAGCGGTCCTCTCGAGAAGCTCGCCCCGCGTCCCGAGAGGGTGCAGGTGGCGGCCGGCCTGGTCCTCTCCGTGCGCCCGATGAACACCCGGCGGGGCCGGATGGCGTTCGCGGTGATCGAGGACACGAGCGGGCGCCTGGAGCTGGTCGTGTCCTCCGATCTCTTCGCGTCCGACCGCTCGCTCCCTGTCAAGCGGCGGCGCCTCGTCAAGGACCGCGTCGTCGTCGCGGAGGGCACCGTCGAGGAGAGCAACGGCGAGCGTTCCATGCGGGTGGATGCCCTCTACGACCTCGACGAGGCGCGGGCCCGGTTCTCGCGGTGCCTCGCCATCGACCTCCGGGGCTCCGGAGACGAGGGTGTCGGCGAAGCCCTCCAGGCCGCCCTCGCCCCGTCGCGCAACGGCCCCACCCCGGTTCGCATCGGCTATCGCTGTCCGGTGGCACGGGCGGACATCGAGCTCGGCTCCGGGTGGCGGATCCATCCGAGCGACGAGCTCCTTTCCCGGCTCCGGCAGGTCCCCGGCGCCGAGGACGTTTCGATGGAGTACCGGTGAACGCTCCCTCGCGACGGTTGGACGTGCTGGACTTCGAGCGTCCCATCGCGGAGCGCGAGGCCCGGCTCGAAGTGCTCCGCGCGACCGCCGCCGGTTCGGAAGGAATCGAGGCGGTGCGCCGCCTAGAGGCCGAGATCCGGGAGGAGACGGCCGCGATCTTCTCCAACCTCTCGCCCTGGCAGGTGGCCCAGGTCGCCCGTCATCCGCAGCGGCCCTACACCCTCGACTACGTCGAGCGGATGTGCTCCGCCTTCGTCGAGCTCCACGGCGACCGCGCGTTCGCCGACGACCGCGCCATGGTCGGCGGCCTCGCCCGTATCGAGGGACGGGCGCTCGTGGTCGTCGGGCACCAGAAGGGGCGGGACACCCGGGAGAAGGTCCGGCGCCAGTTCGGCATGCCGAACCCGGAAGGCTACCGCAAGGCGCTGCGTCTCCTGAAGCTCGCCGAGCGTTTCCGCCTGCCGGTGCTGAGCCTCATCGACACCCCGGGCGCCTATCCCGGGGTCGGGGCGGAGGAGCGCGGGCAGAGCGAGGCGATCGCCCGGAACCTCGTCGAGATGTCCCGCCTGCGCACCCCCATCGTGTGCGCGGTCATCGGGGAGGGCGGCTCCGGGGGTGCCCTCGCCATCGGGGTCGGAGACCGGGTGCTGATGCTCGAGCACAGCGTCTACTCCGTCATCTCGCCGGAAGGGTGCGCTTCGATCCTGTGGAAGAAGGCGGAAGAGGCGGCCCGGGCTGCGGAGGCGATGGGCATCGACTCGAAGCGCCTGCACGAGCTCGGGCTCATCGACCGGATCCTCGAGGAGCCGCTCGGCGGCGCCCACCGCGATCCCGACACGATGGCGGCGCGGCTCGCGGCGGCGGTCTCGGAGGAGCTCGCGGAGCTCGAAGGAACGGACCCGGAGACGCTCATCGCGCGCCGCTACGAGCGCCTGATGGGCCATGGCGTCTTCGCCTGAGGAAAGCCCCGTCCTCGAGGCGGTGCGGGCGGCGGTGGACCCCCGGTCCGATGTCCCCGGTTCTGCCGGAGGTCCGGCCATCGCCCCGCCCCCCGCCCCCCGGCGATGGTGGGTCGCCCTGAGCGGCGGGGTGGACTCGACGGTGCTCCTCGACGCGGCCGCCCGGGTCCTCGGGGCCCGGGCGGGAGGGTGCCTCGCCGCCGTTCACGTCAACCACGGGCTGCACCCCGACGCGGGCGCCTGGGAAGACCACTGCCGCGAAGCGGCGGCTCGGTACGAGATCGCGATCGAGGTGCGCCGAGTCGAAGTCGGCGCCGCCGCACGGGGCGGGGGGATCGAGGCGGCGGCCCGCGCCGCCCGCCTCGACGCGTTCGCCGACGCGGTTCCGTCCGGCGACTCGCTCCTCCTTGCCCACCACCGCGACGACCAGGCGGAGACCGTCCTGCTCCGGATCCTCCGAGGGGCGGGTCCGGCCGGGATGGCCGCGATGCGCCCGGAGGTCACCGTCGGGGACCTCCGCCTGGTCCGGCCCCTCCTCGGGCTGCCGCGGACCGAAGTCCTCGCCTACGCCCGCGAGCGGGGCCTCGACTGGATCGAGGATCCGGCCAACCTCGACCCCGCGCACCACCGGAACCACTTGCGGCACCGGGTGCTCCCGGCCCTCGCGGAGCGTTGGCCGGACGCCGGCGCGATCCTCGCGCGGCTCGCGGCGCGGGCCGGTGAGACGGCGTCGATGCTCGACTCGCTCGCGGAGGCGGACCGCGCGGCGGCGCGCGGGAGGGCCCCCGGCACCCTCCGCGCGGCCGCGCTCGCGGCCCTGCCGCCGTACCGCGCCGCGAACGCGCTCCGGGCGTGGCTCGTCGCCCGCCATCGGATCGCGTCGCCCCCCCGACAATGGCTCGGAGTGGTCGTCGAAGAGGTGGCGGGGGCCGGCCCGGACCGGCGGCCGGAGGCGGCGCGGGGCGGCATCTGGGTGCGACGTTACCGGGGAGACCTCCATACCGGGCGGGAGCGCGCTCCGCCGCGGCTCTCCGTGAGCACCCCCTGGCGCCTCGACGCCGGGCCGCTCGACCTTCCCCACGGGCGTCTCGCCGCGGTGCGGGTCGAGGGGGAGGGGCTCGCCGCCGCGCGGCTCCCGCCCGTCGTCGAGGTGCGCTTCCGGTGCGGCGGCGAGCGCTGCCGGCCGCAGAGACGCGGGGTCACGAAGCCGCTCAAGGATCTCTTCCAGGAGCTCGGGATCCCCCCTTGGGAGCGCGGCGAACGGCCCCTCGTCTACGCCGGGGACCGCCTCGCCGCCGCGCCCGGCCTCTTCCTCTGCGACCCCTTCGCGGCCGGGGCCGGGGAGCCCGCCTGGCGCCTCGAGTGGACGCCTCGCGAAACCCGGTAGCCGTCCTCGGTCGGCTCCCGCGCCCTCGCGACGAAAGTTGGCGAGATTTCCGGGTTAAGCTATCCGCCCAGGCTGGTAATCGACTTCTTTCGCCGGGGGCGGCGGGAGGAGTGATCGGCGGACCGATTCGCGCGGGGATGAAATGACCTCGGACGACCACGTTCTCGAGATTGCGATCGCCAACGAGCTGGAGGCGATTGCCGCCGCCGCGGAGAAGATCGACGCCTTCTGCGAGGAGCGGGAGATCTCCCCGGAGATCGCGTACGCGGTCAACCTCTCGATCGACGAGATCCTCACCAACACGATCAGCTACGGGTACGACGACGACGAGTCGCACCGGATCGAGATCGTCGTGCGGCGCGAAAGCGACTCGCTCGTCGTCGTGATCGTGGACGACAGCGCCCCCTTCGACCTCTCGGCGACTCCCGAGGCCGATGTCGAGGCAAGCCTCGAGGAACGCGGCGTGGGGGGGCTCGGCCTCTTCCTCGTGCACCAGATGATGGACGAGGTCGAGTACGAGCGAGTCGAGGGCCGCAACATCGTGACCCTCACCAAGAGCACGCCCGGCGCCGGCTGATTCCGCCTGGGTCCCCCACGTACGCTCGAACAAGAGACGAATCGGTGAAATCGAATCGGGAGCGGGTTGCCTTCCGCACCTTCGGCTGCCGCCTCAACCAGTACGACACCGAGTCCATCCGAACCCTGCTCGAAGCGTCGGGGCGCTACGAGTCGGTGAGCGGGGAAGCCGACGTCTACGTCGTCAACACGTGCAGCGTGACCGCGCGGGCCGACGCGTCGGCCCGCAAGGCGGTGCGGCGGATCCACGTCGAGCACCCGGAGGCGAAGATCGTCGTCACCGGGTGCTACGCGCAGCGGGCCCCGGACGAGCTCGCCGCGCTTCCGGGGGTCTCCCTCGTGCTGGGGGCGGCGGACCGCGGGCGGGTGGTGGACGAGCTCGCGCACACCCGGGCTGGGGAGGCGCCGCGGCTGGCGGTCGCGCCGATCGCGGAGGCCCGCAAGTTCCTCGAGGTGCCGATCACGGAGATGCGCGAGCGTCGGCGCGCGTTCGTCAAGGTCCAGGAGGGCTGCAACGAGTCCTGCTCCTTCTGCATCGTGCCGCAGACCCGCGGCGTTTCCCGGAGCCGCGCGCCGGAGGCGGTGCTCGAGCAGGTGCGGCGCCTCGTGGACGGCGGCTATCCCGAGATCGTGGTCACCGGGGTGCACGCCGGGGACTACGGACTCGATCTCGGAGGTCTCGGGGGGCTCGACCCGGGTCTCGGCACTCGGGCGGATGTCCCCGGGCGGGGGGCCGGAAGCCGGCGGCCGCTCGTCGATCTCATCGAGCGGATCCTCGCCGTGCCGGGGCTCGAGCGGTTCCGGCTGAGCTCGATCGAGCCCGCGTCGGTGGACGACGACCTCGTCTCCCTGATGGCCGGCGAGGAGAGGTTCGCTCGGCACTTCCACATCCCGATGCAGAGCGCGAACGACGAAGTGCTCTCCCGCATGCGGCGCCGCTACACCGCGTCGGGGTTCCGGCAGCTCGTCGAGCGGATCGTGGAGCGGGTGCCGGACTGCGGGATCGGGACGGACGTCATCTGCGGGTTCCCGGGCGAGACCGACGCCGCTTTCGAGGACACCTTCGATGCGCTCGCCGAGCTTCCCGTCACCTATGTCCACCCGTTCACGTACTCGCCGCGGCCGGGGTCGGAGTCCGCGGCCTGGAAGGACGACGTCCCCTCCGAGGTGAAGAAGCGGCGGGTCGGCGCCCTGAAGCGCCTCTCGCGCGACAAGGGGCGGATGTTCCGCGAGCGTCACGTCGGGCGGGTGGCCGGGGTCCTGCCCGAGGGACCGGACGGCTCGGGGTGGACCGACAACTACATCCGGGTGCAGATGGCCGGGTCCGGCCCCGCGCCGGATGGACCGGACGCGCCCGGGTTGGTCGAGGTGAAGCTCGCCGGGCTCACCGCCGACGGCATGCTCGGCGTCGTTGCGGGATGAACGATTCGGGCCGGCCCGCCGGCCGGCCGCCCGAGGGTGCGTCAGCTTTTCAAGTGGAGAGGGTAAATGTCTGATATCTCGATCGACAGGGCAACGCTCGAGGCGTTCACCCGGCAGGCCTTCGAAGCGGTCGGCATGTCCGCGGACGATGCGGCGACCGAGGCCGAGGTTCTCATCTGGGCGAACCTTCGCGGGGTCGACTCGCACGGCGTGCAGCGGATCCCCCAGTATCTCGACTTCATCGAGAAGGGCTGGATGAACCCGCGGCCCGACATCCGGATCCTCAAGGAGTCGGCGGCGGTGCTCTACATGGAAGCGGACCGCGCGCTCGGTCCGATCCCGACCGTGCGGGCGATGCGGGCCGCGATCGAGAAGGCGCGGGAGGCCGGCATCGGCTGGGCCCTCATCCGGGACGTCACCCACCAGGGGGCGATGGGGTACTACTCGGAGATGGCGGCGGCGGAAGGAATGGCCGGAATGGCGATCGTGGCGAGCCCCCCCAACATGGCCCCGTTCGGGGCGAAGGCGGCCGGGCTCCACAACAGCCCCATCGCCTTCTCGTTCCCGACCGGGGGTGACCGGCCGATCACCCTCGACATGGCGACGAGCGTCGCGGCGGGAGGGAAGCTCAGCGTCGCGAGCGACAAGCGGGTTCCGATCCCCGCCGACTGGGCGCTCGCCGCCGACGGAAGCCCGACCACCGATCCGGACGTGGCCGCGATCCTGCTTCCGGCCGGCGGGGCGAAGGGCTCGGGGCTCGCTCTCGTCTTCCAGTGCCTGACGAGCCTGATGGCGAACAGCCCGCTCATCGCGCCGGTGCTGCGAGGGGGCGTGCGCGAGCACCGGCAGAACAGCGTGGTGGCCGCCGTCGACATCGGCTTCTTCATCGACGTGGACGAGTACCGGGCGCTCCTCGACGAGACGGTCGACGAGCTGAAGTCCCTGCCGAAGGCGGACGGCCACGAGGAGATCCTCATGCCCGGGGAGCCGGAGAACCGGACCCTGGACGCGCGTGCCCGCGACGGCATCCCCCTTCCTCCCGGCACGGTCGAGAAGCTGCGCGAGACCGCCCGGCGGCTCGATCTCACGTCGCCCGTCTAGCGAAAGATCCGGGGTCGGAGCGAGATTTCGGGCTTCGGCGAGATGGCGGGAGGCGGCGCGTGAAGCCTCACCCTGATCCCGATATTCCACTCTGACCCCAAGCTTCCCCGGGCAACGGAGTCCTGCGATGTCGAAAGTGCTCGTCGAATGCGAGGGGGCGGTGCGCACCGTCACCCTCAACCGTCCGGAGAAGCGCAACGCGCTCGACGTCGAGATGCTGGACGAGCTGGAGGCGGCGTTCCCCCCCGATCCGGGGGCGCAAGAACGGGTGGCGGTGCTGCGGGCCGCGGGCACCGTGTTCTGCGCCGGCATGGACCTCGGCCAACGCTCCGAGAACCTCGGGCGCCCGACCCCGATCGTGGCCGCGCTCCGCGCCATCGAGAACTTCTCGCTCCCCGTCGTCGCGGTGGTGCAGGGGCACGCCATCGCGGGCGGCAACGAGATCGCGCTCCACTGCGACTTCACGGTCGCGAGCACCCGGGCCCGGTTCGGCATGTCCCTCGCCCAGGTCGGACTTGCCCCGAACTGGTTCCTCACGAAGAAGATCATCGAGAAGGGCGGCCCGGTGGCGGCCCGCGAGATGCTCCTTCTCGGCGACCCGTTGCCTGCGCGCCGCATGTACGAGCTCGGGATGATCTCCCGGGTCGCCGAGCCCGGGGACCTCGAGGAGGAGGCGCAGAAGCTCGTCGGCCGGCTCGCCGCCAACGCGCCGCTCGCGGTGCGGATCATGAAGCGGACCCTCGTGCGGTTGATGGACTTCCGCGACGCGGTCCCCCACGACGATCTCGAGGCCGAGGTCCGGCGGGTGAGCGCGTCGGACGATGCCCGGGAAGGGATCGCGGCCCGCCTCGCGCGGCGCCCGCCCGCATTCCGGGGCGCCTGAGCCGAACGAGGGCGTGTTCACGCCAATCGGCCGGGAAACGCGCCGGGAGCGAATGACGCTCGGCGAAACCGGCAGAGCGGATTACGCTTCGCTCATCCGGGTCTGCGGCTCTTTGTACTCGTCGTGGATGGGGTGCGATAGCGTGAACACGCCCCAGGCATCGACCGGATAGCCGGCCGCGCGGCCGCGTACGAGTCGGCCGGCAACCCGGGTTGACATCGAGCCCCTGCCATGACCATTATTTACGGAATCCCAAAGTAAAATTCCGATAACCGGAAAACGTTCGGAAACGACACCATGCCAGACGGATGGGAAGTCGGAATCGACGTTGGCGGCACGTTCACGGACGTGGTCGCGGTGAGACGCGCGTGCGGCGAAGCGCGAACCGCAAAGGTCGCAACCCGCACCGGGGACCGCGTGGGGGGCCTGCTCGCAGCCCTCGAGGCGGTCGGCCTCGAATGGTCGGACGTGGGCGATCTCGTCCACGGAACGACCCTCATCACCAATGCCATCATCGAGGACGACCTCGCGAAGGTTGCCCTGGTCGCAACGCGAGGCTTCCGCGACACCCTGGAGATCGGACGCCAGAACCGGCGCCACCTCTATCGCCTCGATCTTCCGCCGAAGGTACCGCCCCAAGTGCCTTCCGAGCTCCGTTTCGAGGTGAGCGGACGGATCGACCACGAAGGAAGGGTTCTCGAGGCGCTCGACCTCCGGTCGGTCGATGAAGCGGTGCGGAGGATTTGCGAGAGCGGCGCCGGTGCGGTTGCGGTCTCGCTGCTTCACTCCTATGCCGAGCCCTCCCACGAGGAGGCGCTCGGGGAGCGGCTTCGCGAGCGCATCCCCTTCGTCGCGCTCTCGAGCCGGGTCAACCCGGAGGTCCGGGAATACGAGCGCACCGCGACGACCGCGCTCTGCGCGGGGGTCCTGCCCCTCGCGGCGACGTACCTCGACCGGCTCGAATCGGCGAAACCGTCCGGGTCACGGCTGCACCTGTTCCACTCCGCCGGCGGCATGGCTTCCCCCGACGCGCTTCGCGAGCTGCCACTCGCCCTTGCCGCCTCCGGACCCGCCGCGGGGGTCGCCGCCGCCGGGAGCATCGCCCGGAGCCTCGGCACAAGCCAGGCGCTCAGCTTCGACATGGGCGGCACCACCACCGACGTGTGCCTGATCCTCGACGGCGCGGCGCAGGTGACCGGCGAACGCGAGCTCGGCGGGCGCCCCGTTCGCCAGCCCATGGTGGCGGTGGAGTCCATCGGCGCGGGAGGCGGTTCCGTCGCCCGGCTCGATCACGGGGCGCTCGCCGTCGGCCCCGAGAGCGCCGGCGCACGGCCGGGACCCGCGTGTTACGCGCTCGGCGGCGACCAGCCCACCGTGACCGACGCGAACCTCGTCCTCGGGTACATGGACCCGGAACGGCTTATCGGCGACGGGATGCGGCTCGACGAGGGCGCGGCCCGTGCCGCCCTCGACTCGATCGCGCGGGCGATGGGGGTGGACGTCGAGACGGCCGCGCTCGGCATTGTCCGGGTCGCCAACTCCGCCACGGTGCGGGCGTTGCGCCGGGTCACCGTGGAGCGCGGCATCGACGGGCGCGGATGCACCCTGCTCGCCTTCGGCGGGGCGGGGCCCATGCACGCGGTCGAGGTGGCCCGCGCCTTCTCCATCGACGAGGTGATCGTGCCCGCGCATTCGGGTGTGTTCTCGGCCCTCGGCTGCGCCGAGGCGGAGATGGCCTACTCCCGGCAGCGAACCCTCCGCATGGCGGTCGCCGACTGGGATCGGGAACGTCTCCACCGCGCGCGACGGGACCTCGAGAAGCAACTCGTCGCCCCTCTCGCGGCGGCCGGCCACGACGCGGGCGAGATCACCGTGGAGGAGGTCGCGGCCGTGCGCTACCGCGGCCAGAGCTATGCCGTCGAGCTCTCCGACCCGCCCTTCGAGGACGCGGCGCGCATGGGCGAGCGTTTCTTCGAACGCCACCGGAGCCTCTACGGTTTCGCGACCGAGGAACCGTGGGAGCTGGTATCCATCCGGACCCGGGCGTTCGTGCCCCGGAGCCGCGACCGGAGCGCGCCGATTCGTGAACCCCGGAGCGCAGACCCTGCCCGGCTCCGGTCCCTCCCCTGCACGTTCGTCGCGGGGGAGAAGAGGATGACGCCGCGCCACGACCGCGCCGCCCTCGTCGCGGAACGCCCCCTCGAGGGACCGCTCATCGTCGAGGACGCGTGGTCGACTACGGTGGTGCCGCCTGGGGCGACCCTGGTCCCCGACCGTGACGGCCACCTCCGCATCGACGCGGGGCGCGCGGCATGACCCTCCCGGTCGACCCCGTGACCCTCGAGGTCATCCGCCATGCGTTGACCGCGGCCGCGGAAGAGATGTCCCTGGTGGTGATGCGCTCGGCCCGCTCGCCGCTCCTGCGCGAGGCCGGCGACCTCTCTTCGGCGGTCACCGACGCGGACGGGCACCTGGTCGCGCAGGGCCGCGACATCCCGATGCACATGGGCGTCATGAGCTTCACCGTGCGCGAATTCCTCAAGCGGGTGCCGAAGGCGCGGCTCGCTCCGGGGGACGTCTGGTTCCTCAACCTCCCGGAAGTGGGCGGAAACCACCTGCCCGACGTGAAGGCGATCCGGCCGGTCTTCTTCGACGGAGCGATCCGGGCCTTCGCCGTCAACCTCGCCCATTGGGCCGACGCCGGCGGCGCGGTCCCCGGGAGCTATGTCGCGGGCGCGACCGACGCCTGGCAGGAGGGATTGCGCATTCCGCCGGTGCGACTGTTCTCGGCCGAAGGTCCCGATCGGGAGAAGCTGGACTTCGTGCTCGCCAACGTGCGCGGGGCGGCGGAGCGCGAAGGCGACATCCTCGCTCAGATGGCGGCGACCCGGGCGGGCGAGGCGCGTCTGCGGCAGATATTCGGCGAGCACGGCACCGACACCGTGCTCGCCGCTGTCGGCGCCATTCACGACCGGGCGGAGGCGCAGATGCGTTCGGCCCTCGCGGCGGTTCCGGACGGCGCGTTCGAGGGCGAGGACTGGCTCGATGACGACGCGGCGGACGGCGGGCCCGTCGCGGTGCGGGTCCGGGTGATCGTCCGCGGCGAGCGCGCCACCTTCGATTTCTCCGAGACCGCGGACGCGGCTCGCGGGCCCGTCAACACCACCCCGTTCATCGCCGCCGCGTCCGTGTTCTACGTGATCAAGACCCTGCTCGGCCCGCACATCCAGCCGAGCGGGGGCTGCTATCGCCCCCTCACGATCGTCACCCGCCCGGGCTCGCTCCTCGATCCGGGGCCCGAGCGTCCGGTCGTCGGCGGCAATCACGAGACGTCGCAACGGGTCGCCGATGCCGTGTTCCGGGCCCTCGAACCGATTGGACCGGAACGGATCTCGGCGGGCGGGCCCACCACCTCGGGGCTCGTGCTGTTCGGCGGGCGGCTCCCCGACGGTGCCTGGACGACCCTGTACGAGACCCACGGCGGCGGGGAAGGCGCGCGGCACGACCGGGACGGCGCGCCGGTGGTTCGCGTCCACATGTCGAACGTCATGAACACCCCGGCCGAGGTCGTGGAAGCGGAGTATCCGATTCGAATCGAATGCCAGCGCCTGCGCCGCGGTTCGGGAGGAGCCGGCCGCCACCGGGGCGGCGACGGCCTCCACCGGGCGTACCGGATCCTCTGCGACGACATGTCGGTCACCTCGATGTTCGAGCGCCGCGTGGTGCCCCCCTACGGCCTCCGGGGAGGGGAGCCCGGGGCACCGTTCCGGGTGACCGTCTCCCACGCGGACGGCCGCGAGACCGACCTCCCCGGCAAGGCGAACGTACGGCTCGGGCGCGACGACGTGGTCGTGGTGGAGAGCTGCGGCGGCGGCGGCTACGGGACGCCGGAGGCGTGATGCGGAATACGTGAACGCGAACGGGAACAGGAACGGCAACGGAGTTCAACCACATGGGAACGATGCGATGAAGCTCGAAGGCAGGAAGGCGATCGTCACCGGCGCCGCGAAGGGCATGGGGGCGGCGATCACGACGACCCTCGCCCGGGAAGGCGCGGACGTGGTGCTCGCCGCCCGCGACACCGCGCCGCTCGAAGAGGTGGCGGAGGAGGTGCGCGCCCTCGGCCGGGACGCGGTCGTGGTGGGCTGCGACGTCACCTCGGAGGCCGAGGTCCGGGCCATGGTCGCGCGAGCCCTCGAGGTGTTCGGCGGGCGCATCGACATCCTCGTCAACGTCGCCGGGGTCACCGGGCCGATCGAGACCCCGGTGCAGGACATCGACGTCGCGGACTTCGACCACGTGGTCGCGGCCAACGAGCGCGGCACCTTCCTCCCGATCAAGTACGTGGTGCCGGCCATGATCCGCCAGAACGGGGGGAAGATCGTCAACATCGGGGGGACCTCGGGCCTTCGGGGCTACGCCATGCGCACCGCCTACAGCGCATCGAAGTGGGCGGTGCGCGGCATCACCCGGACGGTGGCCCTCGAGCTCGGCCCGCACAACATCAACGTCAACGCGGTCTGCCCGGGGATCGTGGATGGCCCCCGGATGCAGAAGCTCTGCGAAGAGAAGGCGCGGCGGCGCGGCTGGTCCGTGGACGAGGTCTACGACGAGTACGTCCAGGACATGGCGCTCAGGCGAGTGACGACCGCCGAGGACGTGGCCAACGCGGTCCTGTTCATGGCGAGTGACGAGAGCCGCCAGATCACGGGCCAGCACATCGCGGTCGACGGCGGTTGGGACGTGTGACGGGAACGGCCGCGTCGGAGGATCCACCATGTACACACCGTTCGAGCTCGAGATGCCGCCGACCCTCGCGGACGCCCTCGACGCGCTTGGCTCCGGCCGCGGCGCGGCGGCCACCCCCCTGGCGGGGGGCACGAACCTCATCGTGGACCTCCGCGCGAAGCGCGAGCGCCCCGACCGGATCGTCGGCCTCGGAGAGGTCGCGGAGCTCAAGGGCATGGAGTTCGGCGCGGACCGGATCTCCATCGGGGGCGCGACGACGGTCTCCGATCTCCTGCATTCGCCCGAAATCGCGGAGGCGGCGCCGTCGCTCGCCGAGTCCGCGCGGCTCTTCGCGGGCCTCATGGTGCGCAACACGGCCACCGTCGCCGGCAACATCGCGT